>JAFWWX010000122.1 GCA_017517985.1 Clostridia bacterium
TAATAAATGGTGACTATGTTGTATACCTTAATAACGGTACAATTGGTACTGTTGTAAAGCTTAAGGATCCTGCAAGCGGTAAGGGTGTTCTCGGTAATACAATCCTTATTGTAAACGACAATGCAGCAGATGTCCCTGCAAGCATAAGCGATCTTCCTTACCTCGTTTCCTATACAGGTAACGGTACAGTTACATATGATACAGCAACCGATAAGCTCGTGCTTAAAGCTGATAACGGCACAAAATATGTAAAAGTAACAAACGGAGATACAGTAAAAACTTATGAAGTTGCAACAGGTGATGAAGTTATTCTTCTTTCTGAGGAAAACGACATTCTTGTTGACCTTGCAGAAGGAACAACAACAGTTGAGTTCCTTGCAGATGGAAACAAGGCATTGGTTGCAACATTTGATGCAAACGGTGGTACATGGGCAGATGGCACCATAAAGCTTGTTCAGACAGCAGAAGGTGATACACCCGTAGCTCCTGAAGCTCCCACAAGAACAGATTATAGATTCCTTGGATGGACTCCCGAACTCGCACCAATAACAGGCGACGGTGCAACCTATAAAGCAGTTTGGGAACAGACAGTAGCTACTCTCAAGTACTACGATGGTGAAACACTCTTTGTTGAAAAGAAGGTTAACATCGGTGCGACAGACGACGTGCTTCCTGTATGGTCTGATGTGGGTCGTGAAAACGCAACTTCAAATGATACATTTGCTCGCCCCGACAAGGATGGATATTACCTTGTAGGCTGGACAGCAGATCCGACAGCAGAAACTCCCGTTCTTCTTGTTCCCGGTGAATTCACAGCAACAGAAGACGCAAGCTACTATGCAGTTTGGGAAGTAGCTGATATGATTCAGGACGGCGAAGTAACGGTTACTCTCGTTACAGACAGAAACGATTCTCCCATTGTAGACTATACAAACGGATTCTATAATGCCGAAATCGGTGTAGGTCCCTTCGCACAAAACTACAACGCAGACGGAACACCTTTCATAGCTGTTAACACAGAAACTAAGGTTCCCGGTCTTGCTGATTCAAACTTAAAGACAACATATAAGAGCTACTATGGATCAAACGATACTCTTACAACATCTGTAATATTCCCCGAAGGTGTACAGAGCATTTGGTACAAGTGGAATGATGGTAAGTACCTTGGATTTGAAACACCCATTTTCGGTGAAAATATCAATGTAGCCTATGTACTTAACGCATCTCCCAGTGCAGAAACCAAGAGAGGTTTGTACCTTGAAGCAGGTGATGTTGCAGGTACACTTAACCTTTCAACAATTAAGAATGGAACTGCAGACTTTGTTGTATCCTTCAAGACAACACTTGAAGAAGGTGACATTATTAAGTTCGCAGCTCCCGCAGACTTTAATAACGGTTCTATTAAGTCCGTTCAGCTTCTCGGTATCTATGTATGGGAAGACCCGACAACCGTTGACGTTAAGTATGACGCAAATGGTGGTGCATGGGCAGAAGGCACAGATCCCGGAACAACAACAGTTGATCCCGGTGCTGAAGTAACAATCACAAATGCTGTTCCTGTAAGAGAAGGATACACATTTATGGGCTGGATCAAGGATGGAACAACATACGAAGCAGATGATACTTACACAGTAACAGAAGCTAAGGGTGTTACATTCAAGGCAATCTGGGAAACAGACTATATCAATGCATACAGAGCCGACTATAACGTAATTTACGTTAAGAACGGTGGTACAGGCGATGGTTCAACCGTAGAAACTCCTACACACTATGTCGCTCTTCGTGACATCTATAAGAACCTTGGAAAGGCAGAAAACGGCGGTAACAACCAGAAACTTGTTATAGCTGTTGTTGGCAAGCTTATTGGTTCAAATTCTTCAGATTCAGATGTTCCCGGAACAGGACATGATATTATCATAACCTCCGCAACAGGTGTTTACGGCACAAACGGAGACTGGCTCCAGTTTACAGATGCTGCCGGAACCGGATATCGTAATATAGCACTTACACCTAACAGCAAGTTTACCTTTGACAAGATTCATTTTGAACTTACAAACATAACAAAGCAGAACACGATCTGGGCAGTAGGTGCTGAAGTAATCATTACAAATGATGTAACTCACAACGGGGATAGTTCATCAAAACAACTTACTATTGCACACGGACAGAACAATGCAAATCAACATCCCGGCAGTGTAATAACTGTTGATTCCAATGTATACCTTCTCAGAAGCGGTGCTAATGAAGGTAACAACATAAGCGGTGACATTACATACAATGTACTTGAAAATGCTGTAGTTAATGTACTTGGTGCAGGCGGTCACGCAGGCAGTGTTGCCGGTAAAGATACTGCAATTCTTGACGGCAGTGCATACGTTAATATCAACGGTGGCGAAGTTAAACAGCTTAACCCCGGATATATGGCAACTATAAATGGCGATGTTATTGTTAATGTCAATAACGGTGGTACAATCGGAACACTTAACAGAGGATTCGAAAGCAATAACAGCAACGGTTTGTTGAAGGGTAATTATATTGTATACCTTAACGACGGTACAATCGGTGCACTCGGCGCAATGACCGGTGGTACAATCGAAGGCGATACAGTAATTATCGTAGACGGTAATGTGGAAGAAAATGCATACCCTGCAGCTATTACTGAAAAATGGAAACTTGTTTCCTTCACAGGTGATGGTGCGGTTGCAGTAGAAAACGGTAAGCTCGTTCTCACACCCGGTGAAAACATCAAGTATGTAAAGGTAACAACAGCCGACGGAGTTACAAAGTCCTACGATGTTGATACTGAGGGTGAAGTTAGCCTTCTTAGCGAAGACATCGACGGCATACTCGAAATTGACCTTGAAGAGGGCGAAACAACAGTAGAATTCCTTGAAGAGAACGAAGCTACAATAAGCACAGCTCTCTACAAGACCTACGGTACATATGACCCCAACGAAGGTACATATACAGTTGAACTCAAGTTTACAGGCTCCAAGGTAAGCGGTGGTTCATTCGGTTTCAGCTTCCCTGAGTTTATGACATTCACAGGTGTTTCCGCAAATGCTGATGCAGGTATCGAATTGATGCCTGAAGACGGAGCGTTCAAATCTCCCATCTTTGAAAAGGCCGCTGGCTACTATGCAAATACATGGGCAGTATCCAGTGCTGATTACAATGGTTATATCGATGCTACAAACGAAGAAATTCTCATAGCAACATTCACATTTACAATGACTGAAGAACAGAGAGAAAGCTATAATGAAAGTTATAATGCTGATTCTAACTTCAAGCTCCCTGTATATGTAAAGGCTAACAGACCTGCTACTGCTAACAAGTACTACGATGGCGAAAACTACCTCGTATATACTGTTAACAACACTGACGAACTTGATGTTCCCAAGTCACCTGTAGAATATGTAAGCCATACAGAAATGCGTGAAGTTGTAAATGCGGAATACAAGACATATGGTATGTATAACTCCTACAAGGATGAATACACCATTGAAATCAAGGTAAAGGGCGGAAAGATTAATCTCGGTGCATTTGGTCTTGCATTTAACACCGAATATATGACATTCGACCCCAATGCTAATGATGCAGTTGTTCTTGCAGACGGAATTAATATGTTTGCTGAACTCAATAAGACAGCAGATGGTTATGCATTCGTATATAATGCTTCTCCCGAAAACGGCGGTTATATCGATGCAACAGAAAATGAAGTTCTCATCGCAACAATTAAGCTCAGTATGAATGAAGAACAGAGAACTGCGTTTGTTGATGCAGTCGCAAAAATGGAAATCTTCACATCTGTAGAAGTTGGTGATTACTTCGACGGTGAAAACTACATTGTAGCTATCTACGAGGATTCTCTTAACGACTACAATGTTCCTGCAGAATATGTAGAACACATTGATGACGAGGAAGAGATCTCCGTTGCAGATGTTAAACTCCTTGTAAATCTCGTTGATGAAAAGGGTGCAACACTCATAACAAACCTTGCTCAGATGAAGATTGACAACGGTGAGTTTGTTGCTATAGAAGCAGCAGGCAACAATGGAAGCATTGAACACACTATCGCTGCATGTGTTATAGGTCAGACATACACCATTACAATAGAAAAGAACGGCTATGTTCCGGTAACCTTTGAATTTACTGTAGATAATCCTTATGATGAAAACGTGGTTGAAGTAACTCTCATCCCCGGTGACATTAAGGGCAATTCAAACGACTTCTGTGGCGACGGTGTTATTAACATATCAGACTTCACAAGAGTTACAAGAGGTTTTGCTCCCAACGTATCAGATGAGTATGTTGCAAATATGGATATTGACGAAGATGCTGAAATAACTGTAACAGATCTTTCTTATATCAAGAACAACTATAAGAGCGAATCTAAGGATACAGAAATCACATTTAATGGTGAAAAAATAACTGCAACAAATCCTTATGAAGCAGAATAAAACAGAAGTAATACAATAGCACAACAAAAGTAATACAATAGTTTTTCTCCCCATACATTTCGGTGTATGGGGAGTTTTTGTGTAAACGGGGAATAAGTCTGTGCAAAAAGTAAGCAATGTTTACTAAATGATAACTTTATGTACATTGACAAATGAATAAAATAAGTGTATAATGTGAGGTAATGAGGAATAATATGGAAATCATCGGTAAAAATAATTTTGTAAGTAAAGAGAGGACAAGAATATGTTTGAAACAATAAAGAAAATGCTTGTAGACGAACTTGGAATTAATGCAGATGATGTAACTCCCGATGCAAAGCTTAAAGGTCATCTTGGAATTTCATCCGTTGAATTTGTTGATATTGCAATGACAATCGAGGAGGAATACAATATCGAGCTTGATGAAGATAAGCTTCGTAAAGTAAAAACTGTTCAGGAGCTTTGCGATTACGTACAGTCTCTTACAAAGTAAGATTTACATATCCGTTTATTGCAGTATGAGAAATAAATCTGAGAATAAAGTCCTATGACTTCATTTTCAGAAAGAGTTTTGTGCAAAAGCACAAAACTTCTGCTATTATGAAAGGAAGGTCATAATTATGGCAAAAAGACAGCATAAGTTATATAATGTAAAATATTTTTCATCAATTCGTGAAATGCTTGATATGGCAGTAGCGGAAAACGGAGATAACATCGCGTATATCTACAGAGATGAAAAAGGCGTGGATGTTTCTGTTTCTTACAAGGAGTTTTGTGAGGTTACGGAAAACCTCGGTGCTGCACTTACTGCACTTGGACTCGGAAAGTCACATATCGCAAATGTCAGCGAAAACAGCTATAAGTGGATTTGTGTTTATCTCACGGTTCTTAAATCTGCCGGTGTATATGTACCGATAGATAAAGAGCTTCCTATGCAGGATAAAACACACCTTATAAACAACAGCGAGAGCGAAGCGGTGTTCTTCAGTGCCAAGTGTAAGGACTGGGTGTATGAAAACATTGATGCTATGCCGACTGTTAAATACTTTATCGGTCTTGACCTTGAAGAAGACGAAAGTGAAAGAATTATATCCTACAAGAAGCTTCTTGAAAAGGGAAAAGCGCTTGATAAGAGCGAATATGACAGCTTAAAGAGCGATCCCAATGAGCTTAAGATGCTTGTATACACCTCAGGTACTACCGGTATGTCAAAGGGAGTAATGCTTTCCGAACACAACCTTTGTTCAAGTGTTTACTATGGCCTTCAGGTATCTCAGGTTTGGGAAAGAGGACTTTCTGTGCTTCCTTACAATCACACATACGAAGCGGTTTGCGATATTCTTGTTTCACTCCACTATAGAACAACACTTTGTATCTGTGCATCCCTTAAGGATGTTGCAAAGGACTTAAAGCATTACAAGCCCGTTTATATTTATGTTGTACCTGCCTTTGCAGAAGTGCTCTATTCAAAGGTTATGAGCACAATCAAGAAGCAGGGTAAAGAAAATACACTTAAATTCGGTATTAAGCTTACACGCGCGCTTCGCAAAATAGGCGTTGACAAGAGAAAGAAAATATTTGCACAGATTCACGAGAACTTCGGCGGAAACCTGCGCAAGATTGTTTGTGGTGGTGCCCCTATAAGACCTGAAATTGGTCAGTTCTTCGATGATATTGGTATTGCTCTTATTGGTGGTTACGGAATTACCGAGTGTTCACCTCTCGTTTCAGTAAACGACGAATCTTTCCTCAGCTACGACACAGTTGGCTTCAGACTTCCTTGTCTTGAGTGGAGAATAGATAGTCCTAACGATGATGGTATCGGTGAAATCTGCGTTAAGGGTGATGTTGTAATGCTTGGATACTACAACAATCCTGAGCAGACAGCAGAAGTTCTGAAGGACGGCTGGTTCTATACCGGTGACTATGGTTATATTACAAAGGATGACCAGCTTGTTATTACCGGCAGAAAGAAGAATATAATAGTACTCAACAACGGTAAGAATATTTATCCCGAAGAAATTGAAAAGAGAATCGGAAATATTGATTATATCACAGAAAATGTTGTAAGAAGCCTTAAAAACTCAAGAGGTGAGGAATATTCCCTTATGGCTGAAGTTTACATTGAAAGCGATGAGGAATATAACGAGGAAAAGGTCCTTTCTGACATACAGGAACAGCTTTTCGACCTTCCCGATTACAAGAACGTAACAAAGGTAGAGATTAGAAACGAGCCCTTTGAAAAGACAACAACAAGAAAAATTAAGAGATAACAATGATCGCCCTGTATAAATTGCAGGGCGATAAATTATATATTATTATACATAAATAGACATAAATAGACATAAATTGAGTGTATAATTGTATTGTCGTAGAACGGCAGGTGAGTTCGAGACCTTCCTCACCGACTGTCAAGCATATTGCAGTCAGAATAAAACTAAAGGAGAAAAAAGAATATGAAAAACACAAAGGCAATCACAAAGTCGGCAATTATTGCCGCAATTTATGTAGTAATTACGCTTATAGCTTCACTTTTCGGACTTTCCAGCGGAGCAATACAGGTAAGATTTTCGGAGGCTCTGACAGTACTTCCATATTTTACACCGGCGGCTGTTCCGGGGCTGTTTGTAGGATGCATTATATCCAACATTATTTCAGGATGTCTGTTATGGGATATTGTGTTCGGTAGTCTGGCGACACTTATCGGTGCTATCGGAACATATTTCTTAAGAAAAAAAAGTATCTGGTTTGCACCTATACCGCCTATTGTTGCAAATACAGTTATAATTCCATATGTTTTGAAGAATGTATATCAGCTTAAAGAAGCGGTGTCATATTTCTTTGTAACTGTATTTATAGGTGAGCTTGTTTCCTGTGGAGTACTGGGACTATTGCTTTCAATGCTTTTAAAAAGAAGAAAAGATCTTGTTGATATAATAAAATAAGGTATTGATAATTTTAAGGTGAATTTCCTGTTTTAGACAAATTTTGAAAGGAAGCGATAACTATGGGTAAGAAGAATTATCCTTTGTATGAAACAACAGTTTTTGAGAATTTCAGAGTAATGACTGAAAATGCAGCAGCAAAATTTCCGAATAAAATAGCTATCTCCTACAGAAAGAATCCCAAAGACAAAGAAGCAATAGATGTTACATATACACAGATGAAAGAGGACATTCGCAATTTCGGCACAAAGGCAATTGAAATGGGACTTCGTGAAAAGCACGTTGCAATTGTCGGCGAGGCTACATATATGTGGGTGGTTGCTTTCTTCGGACTTATGTCAATAGGTTCTGTTACAATTCCGATAGACAAGGAGCTTCCGGCATCTGAAATTGCTGATATACTCAGAGTATCCGAAAGTTCTGCGGTATTCTATGGCAGAACAGCTGCGGAAAAGATTCAGGAGCAGAAAGATGAGATTCCGGGAGTATCAACCTTTGTTGCAATGACAGGTGAGATCATTGACGGAGCAGTATCCATTGAATCTATGATAGAAGACGGTAAAAAGCTCTTTGAGGCCGGTGATAACTCTTTCTATGACTACGAAATAGATACAGAAAAGTGTGCTTCCATTGTATTTACATCCGGAACCACCGGAAAGGGTAAGGGCGTTATGCTCTCCCAAAAGAATATCGTTTCTGATATGACACAGGGTATGTATAACTTTGCAATTACTCCCAAGACAATGATGGTACTTCCTCCGCATCATACCTTTGGTTCAACAGTAAATCTTGTGGGACATCTTGCGCAAGGCTGTACTGTATATATTTCTTCGGGTCTGTTGCAGATACTTAACGAACTTAAGGAGCAAAAGCCCTCACATCTTGTACTTGTACCTCTCTTTGTTGAAACATTCTACAAGAGAATCTGGTCGGCAGCAGAAAAGCAGGGGAAGGCAGGACTACTTCGTACACTTATGAAGGTGTCAAACGCGCTTCGTAAAGTTGGTATTGACCTTAGAAAGACCCTATTTAAGAGCGTCACTTCAAACTTTGGCGGTAAACTTGAGATGATTATTTCCGGTGGTGCAGCGCTCAACCAGGATATTATAGATACCTTTGATGCAATCGGCATTACTATTCTTAACGGATACGGAATTACCGAATGTGCTCCCCTTATTTCCTGCAACAGAAACAAGCTGCAGAAAAAGGGAAGTGTGGGTACACCCATTATCGGTGAACAGGTGAAAATTCTTGACCCTGATGAAAACGGAGAGGGCGAAATCTGTGTAAAGGGACCTAATGTAATGCTTGGCTACTTCAAGAACGAAGAAGCAACAAAGGCTGCATTTACCGACGACGGATTCTTCAAGACCGGTGACTATGGTAAGCTTGACAGCGAAGGCTGGATTTATATTACCGGAAGACTTAAGAATCTTATAATATTCTCCAACGGAAAAAATGTATACCCTGAAGAAATTGAAACAGAGATTTCAAGAATTGAGGGAGTTTCCGAAGCGGTAGTATACGCAGGCGAATCAAAGAAAGACCCAACACGCGAGGTAATCGTAGCTGAAATATTCCCCGACGAGGAAGTTATGGAAAGACGCGGAATTACGGATGTTCAGAAGTATTTCGATGATGAAATAACAAAGATTAACGAAAGAACCGTTGATTATAAGGCCGTAGGAATAGTTAAAATTCGTAAAGAGGAATTTCCAAAAAATACCTCAAAGAAGATTAAGAGATTTGAAATAGACAAGAGTATTGACTAAATAAAAGATTAAAAAGGGGACTGTAGAAAAACATTTTCTACAGTCCCGAATTTATATTTACGAATAGTAATAATAAAACGGAGTAGATGCAATATCAACTCCGTTTATAAGCTTTTAATCAGAACAAAGTATAAAGAAAAACTTTCCTTTTTCAACATTTATAGTGCATATATCAGCTGTTATTTCATTTGAAACAGTTATAGGCAAATCCCTGTCAACAACAGCATTTTTAAGTGTATACTTTGCACCGGTAATGCTCACGCCCAAAAGGTCTGAACCATCCGGGAGTATGGAGAAATATTTGAACTTGCTGTCGTTTTCTACCGTATACTTGCCGCATTTACAGTAGAAAATTTTGTTTTTTCCGTCGTTTATGGAAATCTCAATTCCCTTGTCGGAATATCTTCTCAAAAGTGCTAAATTTGCAAGATAGTGGTCGGCTCTGTTGCCGGTACCACCAACAACTTCAATGTCTGTGTAGCCCTTGTTTATAGCAACATCAACTGCAAGTTGTGTGTCGGTGTAGTCCTTTTCCTTGGGGTACTGCATAAATTCAGCGTTTGGAAATAATCCTATGGCATTTTTTCTGTCAAAGGAATCCATATCTCCGAGAAGAAGATTTGGTAGAATATGAAAACCTTTGTCGCAAAGCCTTTTTATTTGTGCGCAACCTGAATCTGCCGCAATAATATATGATGCGTCAAAATCACACTTGTCAAAGCCATCGCAAAAAACATCTGCACCGCCGGTAAATATAATACATTTCTCTTTCATTTTAATAAATCAATTACTCCAGGGTTTTATTGCCGAAATCTCATTATACAGCCGTATAAAGCTTTCGTGCCTTGATACTGGGATAGTTCCGTTTTCCACAGCTCGTCTGACCGAGCATACATCACTGCCTTCACCTGTGTGTGTACAGTCTTTGTAAGTACATTCGTTGGAATTATTGTATATTTCAGGGAAAGCCTCAAGGAGATGCTCCTTCGGGATAAGCTTTAGCTGTGCCACATCAAAGTTTGAAAAGCCGGGGGTGTCTGCAATATATGTAGGCTGAGCCCCCTCTGATTCAATATTATAAAGCTCTGTTGCGCGGGTGGTATGACGTCCTCGTGATATTTTTTTGCTGAGTCCTCCTGTTGTAAGAGAAAGACCGGGAAAAAGAATATTCATAAGGCTTGTTTTACCAACTCCTGACGCACCTGCAAAAAACGAGATTTTTCCTTTGATAAATTCCTTGATTTTCTGAATCGGCTCGCTGTCTTGTCTGCAGGTTGCAGCCGACAGAGAAACAGTTTCAAAGCCTGCTTTTGAATAGATTGCAACAAGCTCGTCTGCCGGAGCAATATCGCACTTATTAAACACAAATAGGACTTTAATATTGTTGTAGGTTGCAACAGCAGAAAGCTTGTCAAGCATATATATATCAGCTTTAGGGCTATCTGCACAGGCAGTAATAACAAGACAGTCGACATTTGCACAGGCAGGGCGGATAAGAAGATTTTTTCTTTCAAGTATATCTATTATAAACCCTTTGTCCTCGCCGATATATTCAAAAAGAACTCTGTCGCCGACTGACGGTGTGATTTTTTCGTGTCTAAAAGTGCCTTTGGCGTTAGCTGTAATACGCTTGTTCCGGTTGTCATCAGGAATGACCGTATAAAGACCGCCAACGCCTTTAACTATTCTGCCCTGTAATATTGCATTGTTTTGTGACGTATTGATGTTATCCATTAATTATTCCGTTTCTAAAAACTGATTTTGAGTAAGGTATATTATAATGTTGTACTTATGCTGGTGTATCTGTGAGAGTATCTTCTGTAGGTGATGGGGAGGAAGGAGAGGCGTCGGATGCCGAAGAATTACCATTGGTAGGTGTATCATTTACTGTTTCTGAACCTGAGCTCTCAGTATTCGCGGAGTCCCCCTGCTCATCGGGGGAAGACTGCTGACTGTTGTCAGTAACGGAAGATCCACCTTGCGTTGATGTGTTGTCAACATTTTCCGGTGGAGTATTCTCGGTAGTGCCTGTTTCTACAGCTTCAGGGGCAGGCTCACTGCCGTTACTAAGAATAAGACGAACTTTATCTTTGGTGGCAGAGACAGAGCTTCCGGGCTTTGGGGAGGTAGAAATTACAGTATTCTTTGCATATACATCGGAATACTCATAACTACGTTCGTTGTCTACAGTAATACCGTGACTCTGAAGTAGGCGTTCTGCTTCTCTGTAGCTTAGTCCTATAATATCTTCAGGGATTTTTACTGTAACATCCTTTGGACCAAGGCTGACATACAGAGTTACTTCGTCTCCCTTTATCAGAGTAGTTCCGCTTACCGGCTCGGTTCTTATAACGTGATCGGAAATAACAGTGTCATTATATTCTGTTTTTATTTTTGCTTCAAGTCCAAGTCTTGAAAGTTCAAGACTTACATTGGAGGAATCAAAATGGGTGTAGTCTTTAAGCACAACTTCTGATGTGCCTGCCGATACTTCAATTGAAATTCCGACGCCTTTCGGATTCTTCTTTCTGGTTGAATCCGCAAGAGGCTCCTGAGACACGATGTACCCGATTGCAACATTGTCATTGGATACTTCTGTTACAGTTACATTAAAGCCCATATCAGACAGTGTCACATACAGATCATCTGTATATTCCCTGCCAACGAGCGACGGTACAGTAAGGGTGTCATCGGCACTGTCACGGTGACTATTGGAGAACATACTGTTCATACCGAGTTTATTGTATGCGAGAACAGCAAAAAGAATCGCAACAGTAAAAAAGGCAAGTGTAACGCCAAGAATAATTGGGAACATAGATGAGCGTTGACCATCCGAATAATATTCGTCGTCTTCATTATTGGCATAGCTTTCGTTGGCTGTCTTTTTGCTTATAATACCGCCTTTTGTTTTATTATTACTGGAATTATTATTTCGTCTGTCTGCCACGTTTTCTGTATCGGAGGAAATTTCAGATGTAATAACCGTATTATTACCTGTATTCTGAAATGCGCCTGTTCCGGTTATGACATTTCCGTCTTTATCTTTTATGGGAGTTTCCTTAAATACCGCCACAGGATGCAGAAGCAGATATTCAAGAGCTTTTTTCATAGCACCTGCAGAGCCAAAACGTCTGTCAGGGCTTTTCATAATGGACTTTATAATAATCTGTTCAAGCCCTTTGGGGATGCTGTCGCATATTGTTGTAGGCATAGCAGGCTCGGAACTTACATGCATCATAGCCACAGAAACAGAGCTCGCAGAAACAAAAGGAAGCTGACCTGTAACAAGCTCATAAAGCATTATTCCGGTAGAATAAATATCGGATTTTTCGCTGGATGCACTGCCGCTTGCTTGTTCTGGGCTAATATAGTTAACTGTACCGATAGCTTTGTCTGTGATTGTGAGGGATTTGCTGTCCGGAAGTTTTGCTATACCAAAATCGATAACCTTAATGCTACCATCTTTCAGAAGCATAACATTTTCCGGCTTTATATCTCTGTGTATAATACCCTTTTCGTGGGCGTGAGAGAGGGCATTTAAAACCTGCTTTATAAAGTGTACCGCTTCACGCCATTCAAGTCGTGTATTTTTGTCAAGATATTCCTTGAGAGTAATACCGTCAATATATTCCATAACAATATATTTATCGGGACCGTCAAGGGAAACATCGTGAACGGATACTATATTGGGATGTGAGAGCATCGCTACAGCCTTTGCTTCGTTGGTAAAACGTTCGGTTGCAGTATTATCACTGTTGCTGTTAAGATTCAAAAGTTTAATTGTGACTTCTTTTGATTCAAGCTTATCAAGAGCTTTCATAACAACGGACATACCGCCCTCGCCGACAATTGCTTGGACTATGTATCGCTCTCCAAGGATTTTGCCGATTAAATTTTCACGATTATCCATATATAAATGTTCCTTTTCATCGGTAATAGTCAGATTAGTTTTCGCTTGTAAACGGCAAGATTACAGAAGCCGTAATATTGTCAGGCCCCCCAGCATCGTTTGCGGCCTTTATAAGAAGGTCAACAGTATCACAAATCGAAATCGACTGAGATAACAGATCTGCAATAGTATCAGACATGACAACATTTGAAAGTCCGTCACTACAAAGAAGAACAGTTTCCGGTATATCAAAGGAGAAAATATCAGGTTCAGCCACGGCATTTACACCGACAGCCTTAAGTATTACATTTTTCTCCGGATGACTTGCCGCATCCTTTTCTGTGATTTTTCCCTCGTCAACAAGAGTCTGAACATAGGAGTGGTCGTGAGACAGCTGGATAAGCTCACCTTTATATAGTCCGTATATTCTGCTGTCACCGATATTTACACCATACATAGCATCGTCAACGCAAAGAACAGCAACAAGTGTTGTTCCCATACCTTTGTACTCTGCACTTTGTACAGCAGTTGCAAGAACGGTTTTATTTGCAACTTTGACACCATCACGCAGTATTTTTTCAAAGGGAATATTTGAAGGATTTGACAAATCCTCATCAAATGCTTCAATCTGACGGGCGACATATTTTATAAAACAATCGCAGGCAGAGGTGCTTGCAAGTTTTCCGCCTGCAACGCCTCCCATTCCGTCACAAACAACGGCAAGAAGTGCAGACTTGCCGATACATCTCAGTTTTATTTCCTCAAAGCCAAAGGTGTCCTGGTTTTCCGAGCGGACAAGTCCACAATCGGTTTTTCCGTAGTATATCATTTGCTGTCTCCTTTCCGAAGCATACATAGCTTCGATTGAAGGTTAAAGATAGTTTGCATTATATGTTTGTGTTCGTATCCTCGTCACGCCTTAACTGACCGCAGGATGCGTTTATATCTGAACCAAGTCTTCTTCTGACTGTGGTTGTAATTCCATTTTTTTCAAGTGTTCTGACAAAGCATTCAATGGCTTTTGTACTGCTTTTTTTGTACTCACGTTCTTTGACATCGTTAAGGGGAATAAGATTTACGTGACAGAGCATCCCTGAAAGTAAGCCGGACAGGTTTTTTGCACATTCAGTGCTATCATTGACCCCGTCTATCATCGCATATTCAAAGGAAATACGCCTTCCTGTAACGCCAATATAGTCCTTGCAGGCTTTTATAAGCTGGTCTATATTCCACTTTCTTGCCACAGGCATAATACTTTCACGGTATTGCTGAGTTGGTGCGTGTAGAGATATTGAAAGGGTTATCGGAAGGTTTTCTTCTGCAAGACGGTAAATGCCGGGAACAATACCACAGGTTGACAGGGAAATATGTCTGTAACCTATGTTTATTCCGTCAGGGTGGTTTACAAGTCTTAAAAACTTAATTGAATTGTCGTAGTTGTCAAGAGGCTCGCCAATACCCATCATAACAATATTGGATATTCTCTCACCGGTATCATTTTGTGCTGCAAGTATCTGACCGATCATTTCCGAGGGGGTAAGATGCCTTGAGAGCCCTGCAAGGGTGGAGGCACAGAAGGAGCATCCCATCCGGCATCCTGCCTGCGTTGATATACATATAGTGTTTCCGTGTTTATAACGCATAAAAACACTTTCTATTTTCTCACCGTCAAAAAGTTCAAAAAGGTACTTTATTGTACCGTCAAGCTTTGAGACAAATTTTTTGTGTATTTTAGGCAGAGCTATGTAGCAGTTCTCCGAGAGAGCCACCCTTTGTCTTGATGAAATGTTTGACATTTCGGAGAAGTCCGAAATGCCCTTCATAAGCCAGGAAAAAATCTGCTTTGCACGGAATTTTTCAAATTTTACACCGGATTTTTCTGACAGTACTTCAAGATAGTCGGTAAGCTCCGGTAAATCTAGACTTGCTATATCTTTTTTTTCGGTATTCAAATTTATACCTCGTAAAAATTTATCGAATTTTGTCTTTAACTATTTTTGCGGTAAAGAAACCGTCTGTGTTGTGTTTTTGCGGGAAGAAGGTGATATATCCGCAATCCTCGCCGAATAAACCGGTGCTTTCAAGATGATAACCGGGATTTTCAGAGAGAAACTTTTTTACAATATCCTCGTTTTCCGCTTTTCTGAGTGTACAGGTGGAGTAAATGAGAACGGCACCCGGTTTTAAGTATTTTGCCGACTCGCACAGTATATCATACTGAACTTCTGGCAGATTCTCAATCTCAGCCTTGTCTTTGTAGCGTATATCCGGTTTTTTAGCGATAACTCCAAGACCTGAGCAGGGGACATCGCATATTACATAGTCTGCCTTCCCAAACAGCTCATCTTTGGCATTTCTTGCATCTCTTGCTTCTGTTTTTATATTTGTAAGTCCAAGTCGCTCAGCGCCGCTGTCAATTAGTTTGATTCTATTTTTGTGAAGGTCAAAAGAGTAAACAATTCCTTTGTTACCAAGGGTAATTGCTGCAGAAAAGGTTTTGCCACCGGGACAGGCACAAACATCTGTGATAACCGTATTTTCGTCTATATCTTTTATCAGCGACGTACAAAGCTGTGATGCCTCATCCTGAACATAAAATAACCCCTCTGAAAATCCGTAAAGCTCAGATACCGGAAAACTTCCGTCAAGCTTTATTCCGAAATTTGAATTTTCTGTTTTCGATGCGTGATTTCCAAGAGCTGAAAGCAGACTTTCAACAGAAGTTTTTGTTGTGTTTACTCTCAGGGTTACCGACTGCTTTATTGAAGAAATGTATGCTGCAAATTCAAAGGCTGTTTTTTCTCCGTAATCGTCAGAAAGGGAATCAATAATCCACAAAGGAATACTCGTTGCTACGGAAACTGCCTTTCTTCCGCCTTCCTTTTCAATAAGTGACGGTATTTTTTCTTTACTGCGGACAATGCTTCTCAGCACACCGTTTACATAGCCACACTGATTTTCGCTGTGTGCTGTGGATCTGCATATAGCAACCGCTTCGTTACATGCTGCACTATCTGGAACTCTGTCCATAAATAATATCTGATATACAGCGGTTCTTAAAATGCACAGAATAATCGGGTCTATCTTTGAGTATTCAATTTTTGAAAATTTGGTTATTACAAAATCAAGGGTCAGAAGTCTTTCGGTTGTACCATAGAGCAGAGCTGTAAAAAAGCTCTTGTCAAGGCCCTCAAATTTGTATTTTTTTATCATGCTGTCAACCTCAAGATTTGTAAACCTACCGTTTTTTATGCAGGAATTGAGTGACAGAGCTGCTGCTTTTCTTGGATTCAAGGTTATTATCCTCTCAAAATATATTTAGTCTCTGCGTCTTGAAACAATAAGGAGTAGTCTCAGGAATTGAAGTGATGACGCCGCAAAGGCAGCAACATAAGTCATTGCTGCAGCAGAAAGAACTTTTCTAGATGCGGAAATCTGTTCATTTGTCAGAGTGCTGTAATCGGAAAGAAGTGAAATTGCTCTTCTTGAGGCATTAAATTCAACTGGAAGAGTCACAAACTGAAAAAATGCGAGAAGACCATAGCCTACAACACCAGCAAGAGCAAGGTTATAGGAGTTTATCAGAAGTCCTATAAGAATAAGAGGCATAGCAAGCATTGAGCCAAAATTACAAACCGGAACAATTGCAGTACGAAGTTTTATCGGTGCATAGTGCGTTGCGTACTGAACTGCGTGGCCTGCCTCGTGTGCAGCAACACCGACAGCCGAAACAGTGTACTTGTCGTAAACCGGCTCGGAAAGTCGTATTACATTTGCTTTAGGGTCGTAGTGGTCTGTAAGGCTTCCTGAAATTCTTTCTATTTTAACATCGTAAAGCCCATTTTTGTCAAGGATTAGTCTTGCGGCATCGTAGCCAGTCATTGAAGATTGAAGTTTGGAGTTCTTTTTAAAGGTTGACGATACGTGCGACTGCGCCCATATTGAGAATATCATTACAGCAATTATCATCAGATATAAAAATGTGTCAGCTGAGCCTGAAGAATAAAAGTAAAAAGGCATTATAATTCCTCCTTGTCTGGTTAGTATATTTATGACCGTAAGGTCTTTTTTCTGCGTTTTATTTGAAAATATCTCCGAGAGCTATTTTTCTGCCGTTAATCATATCTGTGCAGGTAAGTAGCTTTGATCCCTCGGGTTTAAGGCTCTGAAGTGCAATACATCCGTCTTTGCACTTAACAAAAAGACTGTTCTTTTTACATTCCACAACCTCGCCAAAGACAGCATTTTCGGGAGCGATAAAGTCTGTAAAGGATGAGGCGTAAATTTTTACAAGTTTTCCACCAAGGGTAGTTTTTGCACCGGGGAAGGGGGCAAGTCCTCTTATTCTGTTGTGAACCTCCGCCGGTGTAAGTGACCAGTCTATAACCTCATCCTCCGGAAGAATTTTTGAAGCATAGGTTGCTTCAGCCTCATTCTGTGCAAAGGCAGTAAGTTTACCGCCAACAATTTCTTCGATTGTATCGGCGATGGTATCTTTACCGATTTGCGCAAGTCTGTCAAAAATATCTCCCGTACAATCAAGCTCGGATATTTTCACTTTTTCTATTTTGAGTATATCTCCGGTATCCATACCGTAGTTCATTTTCATAAATGTTATTCCGGTTTCGCATTCTCCGTTAAGGACAGCTCTCTGAATGGGAGCAGCACCTCTGTACTTCGGGAGAATTGAACCGTGGATGTTTATACAGCCGTATTTCGGATAATCTATTACATAAGGCGGAAGCAGCTTTCCGTATGCTGCAACCACGATTATGTCGGGGTTAAGTTCCTGCAGTAGTTCAAGGCACGCATTATCCTTAAAGGTTTCTGGCTGATATATGGGCAGATTTTTTTCTAATGCGTATTTTTTTACATCAGAAAAGGACGGCTTCATACCTCTGCCTTTTAGAGCGTCAGGCTTTGTAAAAACACCAACTATATTCATTCCCGCCTCGTATATTCCCATAAGGGCGCTTGTTGCAAAGTCGGGAGTTCCCATAAATACTACTCTTATATCTTTAATCATTTAAGCTGTTCCTTTCAAAGCCCGTAAATAGTTTTTGCATATAATTAGAAAATCATTCAACCTCATCCGGGTCAAGCATCTCTATCGCGTTGTCAATATATAGAATACCGTCCAGATGGTCACTTTCGTGGCAAAGGCATCTTCCGAAAAGTCCTGTGCCGGTATAAGTGAAAGTTTCCCCTTTTCTGTTTGTGGCTTCAACAGTAACGGTCATAGGTCTTTTTGTTACACCGTATTTTCCGGGGATTGAAAGGCAACCTTCAACCTCCTGCTGTTTGCCTTCAGTTTTAATTATTCTGGGGTTTATAAATTCAACAATGTTGTGACCGCCATCGGGGTTGTCGTCAATGATAAATATTCTTCTGAGTATTCCTACCTGAGGGGCGGCAAGACCGACACCGCCTGAGTTTATAAGAGTATCTCTCATATCATTCAGGAGAGTGATAATTCTGTCTGTAATTTCGTCTACCGGTTTTGATATTTTTCTGAGTACCGGTTCTTTTTCCGTCATAATGTTGAGAAGTGCCATTATTTTTTCCTTTCCATAGTTCATAACGGGTATTTTATGTAATATCCTGTCTTTTAAAGATTCTGAGGATCCATATCAACGGAAATGGATACATTTTCCGCGCTCTTTTCAAGGAAGCCCGAATAAAGATTTGCAATAAGCTGTCTTGTTCTCGGATTGTTTTTGCATTTTAGAACATATCTCATTCTGTATCGCCCTGCAAGCTTGTATATTCCTGCCTCAAAGGGACCGAAAACAATCAGCTTGACATCGCTGAAATCTCCGCTTAGTGCAGAACTTAAATCCTTTCCGAAAGCACGGACAGCAAGATGCACCTCATTTTCCGTATCAGCTGTGAAGTTTATAACGGCGATATCGCAGAAAGGGGGATATTTTGCCGCCTTTCTGAATTTTAGCTCGCTTTCATAAAATTCTTCGTAATTCTGTTTTGATGAATGGCGAAGCACCTCATGGTCCGGCGTGTACGTCTGAACGAGAGCTCTGCCGGGGATGTTACCGCGACCAGCTCTTCCGATAACCTGAGTTAAAAGAGAAAAGGTTTTCTCGTTTGCACGAAAATCAGGAATGTGAAGTGATGCATCGGCATTCACTACACCTACTAGAGAAACAAAAGGAAAATCGTGACCTTTTGTAACCATCTGAGTTCCCAGGAGAATATCTGCCTCTTTATTTCTGAAGCAGGAGAGAATTGAATCGTGAGAAAATTTTCCGCTTGTCGTATCGGTATCCATTCTTAGAATACGAGCTGTGGGGAAATAGATTTGCAGCTGTTCCTCAAGCATTTGTGTTCCTGTGCCGAGAGCAGAAATATGCTCACTTTCACAAACAGGACATTGTTTAGGAACCGGTACAGTGTAGCCACAGTAATGGCAAACCATTTTTCCCTCACCGTGAAATCCGTATTTATGATATGTCATTGAAACGGAACAGTGGGGACATTCAAGTACAAATCCACATTTTTTGCAGGAAATAAATGACTGGTAGCCCCGTCTGTTTATAAACAGTATGGACTGTTGTTTGTTCTCAAGATTTTTTGAAATTTCCAAAAGAAGCCTGTCACCCAGAATTTTCTGAACAACCCCGGCTTTTCTTCCATTTTCATCGTTTTCGTCAAGACCAAAGTTGCCCATATCATCTCTAAGGTCACATACTTCAACCTGTGGAAGACCTGAATCGCTAAAGCGCTCTTTCATTTCCACAAGTGTGTAAGTGCCCTTTTTTGCCTTGTAGTAGCTTTCAATGCTGTAGTCGCCGAGCAAAGAAGCATCAGGGCATTGTTTTGTGAACATCTATATCTGGCAATATCTCTTGCGTGGTATCTTGGTGTCATTTCGGATTTAAAGGATGCTTCCTGCTCCTCGTCAATAACAATAAGACCAAGATTTTTTACCGGTGCAAATATTGCAGACCTTGTTCCAAGTACAACGCAGGCATCACCGTTGTCAATGCGTCTCCACGCATCAAGCCTCTCACCTGCGGAAAGTCCGGAATGGAGTACTGCAACTTTGTTTCCGTATCTTCCCATAAAGATGCCTACCGCCTGAGTGGTCAGGGCAATTTCCGGAACAAGTACAATAGCACTTTTTCCATCGTTTATACATTTATCAACAAGCTTTTGCACTACATTTGTTTTTCCACTTCCGGTAACACCGTGAAGAAGCGCTGCTTTTGGCTCATTCGTGTTGTAAAGTCCGAGAAGTGTATCGAAAGCCTTTTTCTGACAATTGGAAAGTTCAAAATCGCAATTTTCGGTTTTCGCAATAAAAGCATAAGGGTTTCTGTCTTTGGGAATAGGTAGTATTTCTGCCGCATTCTTTTTACATAGCTCTTTGATTACAGCTTCGCTGATACCGGAAAGCTCTCGTAGTTCCTCTAAAGGAGAGAACGGATTTTTTTCAAGTTCCGAGAGGGCAATTCGTTGCTTCGGTGTATATCCGCTTTTTGGCGAAAGATATATTTCAGAAAGCTCCTCTGTGGAAAGAAGCAGGCGTACATACTTACTGCTCTTTGTGTTTATCTTGCAGTCTGCCCGTGACATACGCCTTAGATACCCTTTTGAACAAAGAAGTTTCAAAGAGGGAAGACATTTTTCAAAGACCGAGTTCAGCTCCGATTCAGTAGCTTCACCTTTATCAGAAATATATTTTACAATTTCCGAAGCCATAGCATTTATTTCTTCACTCGGTTCTTTTCCACAAGGCTCATAATATACACTTGTGCGAACACTGAAGCCGGAGGGCATAACTGCCTTTGATGCTTCTCCAATTGAGCAGAAACACCGTTCCTTTAAAAACCGGCAGATTCCATACAGCTCCTCACCAATACAAAGATTTCCCGGAGCTACGCCTATAATTGGCTTGCTTTTCGGATAATCCGTGCTGGTTTTCATTGATGATACAATTCCGGCAACGTGTCTGTTGCCGCCGCCGAAAGGAACAATAACCACAGAGCCGACAGCTAAAACACTTTCGAGATTTTTAGGTATAGAATAATCATATTCCTTGTCAATCTGATAGGGAGCATTAAGGATGTGAACTCCCGCATAAGAAAAGGCTTTGTTGTTGGATTCCATATCCGCTACTCCTTTCAGTGAGATTTAGAAGATGAATTACTTTGTTTCGTCGGGAGTTATACCAACGGTAGGGTCAACAATGTGGAAATCACCGTCGTGAATAAGTTCAATACCTGCACTTACAGGTTTTTCTTCAATAAGATCTCGGCGAAGGGGCTGCTTATCGCTTCCCTGGAGGTATGAGGAATCTGCAAGCTCGCTTTTTTCCGCGTCCTTTATTAGCTTCTGCTTTGCTGTAACATATCTTGCACTTTTTGCAGATGCGATAACAAGAGTGTATCTGTTGCAGTTGTTCTGGTTTGTAAGTTCTTCGATAGAGGGCTTGATCATCATAATGGTAAATCTCCTTTAATGTAAGTTTATTTATAATTTTGTTTTATTGGCTTGTTAATGTAATTATTCAAAGTATGTTGCAATTACATCTCTGTTAGATTGAGGCTTGAGTTTTTCTGCTGTTACACAGGCAAGAATTTCATCAGCCGCCTCCTTAATTTTTCCGTCACGATTAACAATTATATAATCGTAGAGAAGAGCATTAGGTGCTTCCTTTTTTGCAATCGCAAGGCGGTTTTCAATAATATCCTCTGTTTCAGTTCCGCGGCAACGGAGTCTTGAACATAATTCATCATAGCTTTCCGGTGTAATAAATATAAAAATTGCTCCGGGGAAAAGCTTCTTTATCTGGAATGCTCCCTGAACTTCAATTTCAAGGATTACATTCTTGCCTGCCGAGAGTTTTTCCTCAACAAACTTTCTTGGTGTTCCGTAAAAGTTGTTGTTGTATACGGCATATTCAAGAAAACCGTTTTGCTCTATCTGTTCAAGAAACTGCTCCTTTGAAATAAAGAAATAATTTACTCCGTCTTCATCGCCGGCTCTGGGAGCTCTTGTTGTTGCGGAAACAGAGCATACGAATTCGCTGTTGTTATCAAGCAGCTCTTTCAAAACAGTTCCTTTACCAGCACCGGAGGGACCGGATACTACAATCAATTTTCCTTCTTTTTTCATATTAATCCTCCATTCCGCCGCACAGCGGCGGCACAAAAAGATATTAAAAATTCCGTAGAAATTTTTCGGCGTGAAATGTCTGTGCCTGGATAAACAGATTGTTATTTTTCACGCTAATATCCTTTTTTACATCTGTAGCTTTGGCATAGCACTTTGAAAATTTTATAACATGGCTTTGCCGTAAAATCAGTCTTCGGAGTCCTCGTCAACATCTTCGGAATTTCCGCTTGCTCTGTTGGAGATTGTTTCCGGCTGAATGGCGGAGAGGATAATATGGTCGCTGTCTGTAATAATTACAGCTCTTGTTCTTCTTCCGCAGGTAACATCAATAAGCTTTCCCGTATCACGGGTGTCAGAAATAAGTCTTTTAATAGGCGCTGAGTCCGGGCTTACAAGAGCAACAACTCTTGACGCCGAAATCATATTGCCGAATCCAATGTTGATAAGCTGCATGGCAACCTCCTTTTATAATTACCGGATATCATTCCAGATTCTGAATCTGTTCTCTTATTTTTTCCACTTCGCTCTTTGCCTCAACAACAATTTTTGCAACATCTGCATTGTTGCATTTCGAGCCGGTGGTGTTTATTTCACGATTTATTTCCTGAAGAAGAAAATCAAGCTTTCTTCCGACCGGGACAGCAGTGGGCTTATCGTTTTCTGCGAGTATCGAACGGAACTCGGCAATGTGACTTCCAAGACGCACCATTTCTTCGTCAATCGCTACCTTATCGGAGAAGATTGCAACCTCCTGGATTATTCTCGTTTCGTCGATGTCTACCTTATCAAGAAATTCGCTGATTTTTTCAGTAAGTCTTGCTCTGTAAGCCTCAACAGTTGCCGGTACACTTTCTTTGATTTTTTCCACAAGCTGTTCTATATAATCAAGCTTTTTGTGAACATCTGCACAAAGTCTTGCACCCTCGTCGCATTTCATTTTGAAAAACTCCTCAAGGGCAAGTGTGAGAGCAGGGGAAAGTTTTTCAAAAAGCTCGTCAGCGGTTTCATCATCGCTTCTTACTTTCTTGAAAACATCCGGGTTTCTCGCAACACTCATAACGCTTATATCATTTCTGAGTCCGTACTTTTCGGAAAGCTCATGAAGACACGCAAGGTATCCTCGAACAAATGGTGCGTCAATTGCAATTTCCACATCTGCTGCGTCATCGCTTTGCTCTGTTGTCATAAACAGCTCAATTTTGCCTCGTGTAGCGAAACTTAAAATATTCTGTTTTATTTTATCTTCAACCCGAAGATACATTTTCGGCATTTTGCAGGTGATGTCGGTGAATCTTGAATTTACGGATTTTATCTCGATTGTAAATTCAGTTCCTCCCACGGTTGCTTTGCCTCGTCCGAAACCGGTCATGCTGATAATCATAGTGAATTTTTTGCCCTTGAAGGCATCTCCTTAAAGTGATTTTACACATTTTTGAAAAACATAATAATACGGCATAATATCATTATTGTATATTGTAATATTATACATCCGAAAAGCAAATTTGTCAAGGCTTTTTTGTTTCTTTATGTCGGTTTAATCCAACTATATGTTAATTCTTGTGATAAAATCGAGAAAAACACACGGATTTTTTTCTGCTTGCGGATAAAAATCTGAAAGGTAAGTTTTGCATATAGCTTTAAGCCGGTAAAACAAACGAAAAAAGTCGGAATATATATTTTTAGAAAAGACACAAATAATGCTTTCAAAGAGTATATCAAATTATTATAATAAAATAAATTATACTAAAAATACACGCAAAAGTGAGCCTGAATATTTAATAATTCAACCGCACATCACACAGGTTTCACAATAATGGTTTATTATATATACAATAAAAAAGTATATCGGAAAGGACGGCAAAATATGAGCAAAATTCTTGTGGTTGACGACGAGGATAAGATAAGAGACATAATAAAGAAATATGCAATCTTTGACGGATACGAGGTGGAGGAAGCAACGGGCGGACTTGAAGCGGTGTCAAAATGTCGCGAAAAGGAGTATGACATTATTATTCTTGATATTATGATGCCGGACCTTGACGGCTTTTCTGTTTGTAAAGAGATAAGAAAAAAGACCAATACTCCTGTTATTATGCTGTCTGCAAGGGGAGAGGAATACGATAAAATCCACGGCTTTGAAGTGGGGATTGATGACTATGTTGTAAAGCCTTTTTCGCCGAAAGAGCTGATGATGCGTGTTGCGGCAGTGCTAAAGCGTACATCTGCACCGAATACTGAAAGCATTGAAATCGGTGGAGTAAAAATAGATTTTTCAGCAAGGATAGTATATATTGACGGAGTAAAAACTGACCTTACCCCAAAGGAATATGACCTGCTTTTCTATTTTGCAAAGAACAAAGGCATAGCTCTTACCCGAGAGAAGCTAATTAGCAATGTCTGGGGCTATGATTTTTATGGTGATGACAGAACTCTTGATACGCACATAAAGCTTCTTCGTAAAAACCTTGGTGCGTACAGTAATTATATCGTAACACTCAGAGGAGTCGGCTACAGATTTGAAGAAAGCAGTAAAGATTAAGTTATGAAAAAGAAAAAATCAAAAATTAGTCTAAAATGGCGTTTGTTCTCATATTTTTCCGTGTTTACGGTAGTTCTTCTTGTGATACTATGGGTGTGTTTGACATTGCTTCTTGACACGATTTACAGACAGATAAAGACGGATTCACTTAAAAAATGTACAAATGAGATAGCCCATACATTAAAATACGATTTATATGAATCAGATGTTCAGGAGCTTGCAAGAACATACGATGTTAATATAAAAATAGTTGATTCCAACTATGAAACGGTATTTGAGTATGCAGTATCTCCGACAAACGTAGTTACAAGAATAAGCGGAACGGACCTATTTATGCTTTGCGAAAGAGCGGTGGAAAATGGAGGGGAGTATATACAACCCTTTCATCAGTTTATAAAAGACACCCATAACGGAGAAAAAAACGATACAGAGCAGAATACGGACACTTTTGGCGAGCAGGATAATCGTGTAGAACCTGATATAAAGAGAGGCGGAGAGCACTACAATTTTATACGAGGGAAATTACCTGTTTTTGCAAACAATCAGGCGCTTTTGAATCTTATATCCGCAAGAACCGCAGTATTGCCTGACGGAGCAGAATGTTATATTATTGTGGATTCAGTGATAACACCGGTTAATGCAACAGTAAGAACACTTGTTGTTATGCTATTGTACATTTCGGTGTTTACATTAATATTTGCTATTGTAATTGCGTTTCTTCTTGCAAAAAGAATTTCAAAGCCGATAGTCAGTATGAATAAAAACGCAAGGCGACTCGCAAAGGGAGATTACAGCGTAAAATTTGAAAGCCGTGGATATGCCGAAATTGAAGAGCTTAATGATACTATGAACTACGCAGCAAAGGAGCTTTCAAAAGCAGATGAACTAAAAAACGAGCTTATTGCCAACGTATCCCACGATCTGAGAACTCCTCTTACTATGATAATCGGATACGGCGAGGTAATGAGAGATATTCCGGGTGAAAATTCACCGGAGAATGTGCAGGCGATAATGGATGAGGCAACAAGACTGTCTTTGCTTGTAAATGACCTGCTTGACATCTCAAAGCTTCAGTCGGGAACATCAGATGTTACAAAGGAAACATTCAATCTAACGGAAACTGTTCGCAATATTATATCAAGGTTTGACAGACTTAATGAACACGGAGGCTACAATATAGTATTTGATGCGTCTGAGGATGTTTATATAAACGCCGATGAAAGAAGAATTTCTCAGGTTGTATATAATCTTATCACTAACGCAATAAACTATACCGGATGTGACAGAAAGGTTATTGTTAAGCAGAAGGAGCTTTCCGGAAAAGTGAGAATAGAGGTTACGGATAACGGAGAGGGAATTGCAAAAGAAGATCTTCCTTATATCTGGAATAGATACTACAGGATTGACAAAAAGCATATACGGGCAGTAGTTGGGACAGGGCTTGGACTCTCGATTGTCAAGACAGTGCTTGAAAGCCACGGCGCTGTTTACGGAGTGGACAGCACACCGGGTGTGGGAAGTACATTCTGGTTTGAACTTGATATGGAGCAGAATAATAAATTCTGAGTAACATATGAATAACAAATAAAAGAAAACCGGTTTTACCTGAAAAGATAAAACCGGTTTTGCAGTTGTATTTGTTATTTGCAGAACTTATCTATATAGGCATCAAGACACTTTTTTATAATTTCCTTTGCTTCCTCTCTGCCCATAACATCATTGACCACGGTGTCCTTATGTTCAAGATTTTTGTATACCTTAAAGAAGTGCTTCATTTCACTGAATACGTGCTTGGGAACCTCGCGTATGTCCTTGAATTCGTTGTAATTTGGGTCTTCAAAAGGGATTGCTACAATTTTTTCATCAAGCTTTCCGCCGTCAAGCATTGTTATTACCCCTATGGGATAGCAGTGTACAAGACTTAAAGGAACAATATTTTCACTGCAGAGAATCAAAACATCAAGCGGGTCTCCATCGTCAGCAAAGGTTCTCGGTATAAAACCGTAGTTTGCAGGGTAGTGAGTAGATGTGTACAGAATTCTATCAAGTATTATTGAGCCTGTTTCCTTGTCAAGCTCGTATTTGTTTTTTGAGCCTTTTTCTATTTCAACGACAGCTATAAAATCGTCTTCTTTTATTCTTGACGGATTTATGTCGTGCCAGATATTTCCCATATATAACTTCCTTTCAAAGGATTTTTTAAGATTATAGCACAGTTTTATGCGATATTCAAGACTATTTTGTCAATTTTATAATTTTTTGATGCTTAAAGTTTTTCTTATTCTGGAATAAATAAGGTGTGCAAGAAAAAGTTTTATGGTGTCCGGAGCAATAAAAGGCAGTATACAAATAGAGATAGCTTTACTTACCGCAACAGGTTCAGCAGAATATACAAGAATATACCACAAAGCGCCGGAAATATAGCAAATGGAAAGTCCCAGAATACACCCAAAAATCTTAATGATGTCCTTGTTTCCAAAGAGCGAAGTAAAAACATATTAAACAAGCGCCGACGGTAAAAGTCCTATAAGAAAACCGCCGCTTGCGCCGAAAACCGCGCCTATGCCAGCACCGAAAGATGAGAATACCGGAACACCCACAATTCCAAGAAAAATATAAACTGCGGTACAAACAAAAGCTTTTTTTCCGCCAAGACAAAGACAGCAGAGAAAAAAGGCAAAGGTCTGGAGTGTAAAAGGAATTGCAAAAGGAATGGTTATCCAGGCGCATATTGTCATTAGTGAAACAAATATGGATATTTCACATAAAGCTCTGATTTTCAATCTCATAATACCTCTTGTAGAAACCCATTATAAAATACAGGTGAAATTATAACACCGAAAAAAAGAATTGTCAACCTTTTGAAAAAATAGTTTACAATCGTGAAAATATATGTTATAATGTCAGTATAAGAAACTTTAGTGAGGTGCGAGACATGCCTGCAAACAAAGATAAAATACTTGCAATATTGCTAAAAGTAAAGGAATACATATCCGGTGAGGAGATAAGTAAAAGTCTCGGAATCAGCAGAACAGCTGTGAATACAGCAGTCAAAGCTTTGCGAAGTGAAGGCTGTGAAATACAGTCCGTAACGAATAAGGGGTATAAACTTATTAGCAGTACCGATAAACTTTCTGTCGGAAAAATAATGGCACATCTTTCAAAGGAACGGAAGGGAGATATTACCGTTCTTGAAACGGTAAATTCCACAAATAACTATTTAAAGGAGCTGTCGCTTCAAGGGAAAACATCATACGGTGACTGCATTGTTGCAAATGAGCAAACAAAGGGAAAGGGACGGCTTGGAAGAACATTCTCATCTGTTGCCGATAAGGGAATATACTTGTCATACCTTATAAATCCGAAAGGTCAGTCGCCTCTTGTGCTTTCACAGATAACCGCCTGGGGAGCTGTTGCAGTAAGGGATGCAATATGCGAGGTGTGCGGTGTTTCTCCAGAGATAAAGTGGGTTAATGACCTTGTATACGAGGGCAAAAAACTGTGCGGGATACTTACCGAAATGTCAATAGTAGGGGAAAGCACCGAGGCTGAAAATGCGGTTATCGGTATAGGTATAAATGTAAACCAAAGAAGTGAAGATTTTCCGGATGAAATAAAGGAAATAGCAACCTCCGTTGAAATAATTACCGGAAATGAGCAGGACAGAGCAAGGCTTTGTGCGGCAGTTGTTGAAAAACTTGACAAGCTTGTTTATGATTTTCCGGAAAATAAAAAATATTACCTTGACCAATACAGAAAAAGCAGTGCAATACTCGGAAAGAATATAAGAATTATAAAAAATGGTACCGAAAGATTCGGAACAGCTCTTGATATTGACGATGACTTTGGTTTAGAAGTAATGTTTGATGATGGTAAAAAGGAGACCGTTACTGGCGGGGAGGTAAGTGTCAGAGGGTTTTATGGTTATATATAATTCTGTCTGTAGCGTCGATAATTTGTTGACTGACTAATGTGCAAATATAATGTGAAAACCGAAAGGCGTATCTGTAGTTCAGGTACGCCTTTTTTGAAATAATATTTTCGGGAATTGCTATCCACTATTTATTATATACTAAGTTTTGGCCGTCTTTGTATTTTGCATCTTTCTTAAAATCAAAGCAGTGCCGGATTCCGTCAGTGGCAACAACCTCTCCGTGTTTTGTTATAATAATAGCTTCAAAATCGTATTCTGAAGATTTGTAAAATTCAAGTGCCTTTTCCTTTCCCATAACGAAAAGAGCTGTTGACATCCCATCTGCAACCGCACCGTAATCAGAAATGACAGCAACACTTTCTATGTCAGATTCTGCAGGATATCCGGTTTTTGGGTCGAGTATATGGTGGTATACTGTTCCGTCTTTTTCAAAGTTTCTTTCATAAGCGCCGGATACTGCAATATAACAATCGGTAACAGTAACACTGCCTGTAATATCCGAAGTGTCAAAGGGGTTTTTTATGCCTATTTTCCAACCGTCGTTGTTTTTTTCTGATTTTCCGATACAGGCAATGCTTCCGCCAAAGGATATGACAGCATCGGATATACCCCGACTTTTTAGAAATTCAATACAGTTCTGTGAACTTTTACCTTTTGCAATACCGCCAAGGTCAAGTAATAAAAGCGGATTTTTCTTGGAGATTTTACCATTGATGATGGTAATATCCGATGGATTGCAATTTTGAAGTACAGATAGTATTTCGGATTTGCCCGGAACTTCAGGATTTTCATTTTTAATATCCCAAAGCTCTGTAAGAGCTCCCAAAAAAGGTGAGAAGTTACCGTCTGTGTCTTTGTGGAGCTTTAAAGATTCCAGAATAAGTGCTGTCGTATCTTTGCCAAGAATATTGTCGTCACAAGTCTTGTTGAATATATATAATTCACTTCCGGAAAAGGTTCTTGAATACTTTTTCTCATCCTCATAAACAAGGCTTTCAAGCTGTTTAAGCGTGTCTGAATCCGCACCCTTTGCATCAACGGTAATAAAAGTATCCATTGCAAAAAAAGTGTGAGTTGTATATTCCTTCGAGCAGGAAACAAAAATAAACATCAGCGGAATTAAAAGTAAATATATTTTTTTCATAATAAGCCTCCATTCCGCAAAAGATAGCAAAAGCCGTTAAATGTTTTGCAAATCAAAGTAAAAAATATGCAAAAAACTTAAAAATCTAACTGCAAATGAATATTTTCTTCCTATATATAATATGTGTCAAATAGTATGTGCCAATAATGGCGAGATTTTTTATTTCGGTTGTGGGTGTGGTAAATAGTTTTTAGGTAAAAGTCTCTTTATTATTTGTCTGTAAACTCCGGAAACAGATAGTAGTTATGCTGTCTTTCCCGTGAAAGTGTCGTTTCACCGCCGTGACCGGGATACAGAGTATAATCTCCGGGAAGGTCGCGCAGACGCGCAAGTGATTTTTTTATCTGCCCCGTGCTTCCTCCGGGGAAATCCGTTCTTCCAATATTGCTTCCGAAAAGGGTGTCCCCGGTGAAAATTATATCACCGCACATAAAGCACGCACTTCCGCTAGTGTGTCCGGGGGTGGAAATAACGGTAAAACATTCATCACAAAGCCGGATAATATCGTTGTCGGAAACAGTTGTGATATTTAAATCGGAGTTTACGGTGTAATATTTTCCTGTGCCAAGGTGCGAAAGATTAAGGCTTGGCTCGTAAAGTGCTTGGAGGTCGTCTTTGTGTATTATAATTTCGGCGCCGGTAAGAGCTGCAAGTTCATTTACCGCCATAATGTGGTCGAAGTGGGCGTGGGTAAGAATAATTTTGCTGATTTTCAGACCGTTGCGGTCTGCTCTGTTAATTATTCTTTGTGCATTGTCGCCCGGGTCAAAGACAGCACATTCGCACAATCCGTCTGGGACTGCAATATAGCAGTTGGCTTCATTAAAAGTAGGGTAGAGTGGGATAACTTTCATAGTCCCTCCTAGTTTTAAAAATGTAAAAATCCGGGTGAGGAGCGAAGAACTCCTCACCCTTTAATTTTTAAAGATTAGCTATCATATCCTCGATGTTCTTAAGCTGAGAAGTGTACTTTTCAAGTTTTTCCCTCTCGCCTGCAATTACCTTTTCGGGAGCTTTCGCTACAAATTCAGGATTGCCCAGCTTCTTTTCGAGTCTCTCGATTTCCTTTTGTGCTGTTTCCTTTTCCTTTGTAAGTCTAGCTCTTTCTTTTTCGGTGTCGATAATGTCGCTCATAGGAATATAGAACTTAGCACTGTCAGTACCGATGCTTACAGCTTTGTCGTCATCACAGCTGTCGGCAAATACTACCTCGGAGGCACTTGCAAGTTTTTCAAAGAATACTGTTGTGTTTTCGTTGAAAGCATCTTTTGCATCTGTAACAATGATAAGCTGTGCTTTCTTTGACGGAGGAACATTCATTTCTGCTCTGCGGTTTCTTATTGCACGAATGGCATCAATGATTTTATCCATAGCCTTTTCCTCAGCCTCAAAGCAAAGCTCTGTATTGTACTTAGGCCATTCTGCCACAATAATCGGCTCGTTGTCAAGAGCAAGAGTCTGCCAAATTTCCTCGGAAATAAAGGGCATAAAGGGGTGAAGGAGCTTGAGAGTATTTGAAAGTACATACGCAAGAACACTCTGCGCTCTCTTGTTGGAATCTGTACCCTTTTCAAAAAGTCTCGGCTTTACAAGCTCGATGTACCAGTCGCAGAAGTAGTCCCAGATAAAGTCATAAAGCTTCTTTGCGGCAACACCAAGCTCAAAGTTGTCAAGGTTTTCTGTGATTCCCTTAACAGCATCGTTGTAAAGGGAGAGAATCCATTTATCTTCAAGTTCAAGCTTTTCGGGGATTTCAGCCTTTGTATCGTCGTCAAGATTCAGAAGAACAAATCTTGCCGCATTCCAGATCTTGTTTGCAAAGGCTCTGGAAGCATCCATCTTCTTGTAGGAGAATCTCATGTCGTTTCCGGGGGAGTTACCGGTAACGAGAGTAAATCTCAGAGCGTCAGCACCGTAGTTTTCAATAACTTCAAGAGGGTCGATGCCGTTGCCGAGGGATTTGGACATTTTTCTGCCCTGTTCGTCACGGACAAGACCATGGATAAATACATGTCTGAAGGGTTCTTCTCCCATATGTTCAAGTCCGGAGAATACCATTCTTGCAACCCAGAAGAAGATAATATCATATCCGGTTACGAGTGTGCTTGTGGGATAGTAATATTTAAGGTCATCGGTATTCTTGGGCCAGCCCATTGTGGAGAAAGGCCAGAGAGCAGAGGAGAACCAGGTGTCAAGTACGTCTTCCTCCTGACGAAGCGCACCACCGCACTTTTCGCAGGTATGAAGGTCTGTCTTGGATACAAACATTTCACCGCACTTGTCGCAGTAGTATGCAGGGATTCTGTGACCCCACCAAAGCTGACGGGAAATACACCAGTCGTGTACATTTTCCATCCAGTTTGTATAAGTTTTTGAGAATCTTTCGGGAACAAACTTAACCTTGCCGTTGTTTACAACTTCAAGAGCAGGCTTTGCAAGAGGCTCCATTTTAACGAACCACTGATTTGAAGTTGTGGGTTCAACTGTAGTTTTACATCTGTAGCAAGTACCTACATTGTGGCTGTATTCCTCAACCTTTATAAGAAGTCCCTGTTCTTTAAGGTCTTCAACCATAGCCTTACGGCAATCGTATCTGTCCATTCCCTCGTACTTGCCGGCGTATGAGTTCATTGTGGCATCGTCATTCATAACTTTTACCTGCTCAAGTCTGTGACGAAGTCCAACAAGGAAGTCGTTGGGGTCATGGGCTGGGGTGATTTTAACACAACCTGTACCAAAATCTTTTTCAACATATTCGTCGGCAATAATCGGAATTTCTCTGCCTACAAGAGGAAGAATAAGTGTTTTGCCTACAAGATGAGAGAATCTTTCGTCTTCGGGATTTACCGCAACGGCAGTATCACCAAAAAGGGTTTCCGGTCTTGTTGTTGCAACTGTAAGATATTCATCGGAATCCTTAACCGGGTACTTTATGTACCAGAATGCACCTGCTTGTTCGGAGTATTCAACCTCAGCATCGGAAAGTGCGGTTGCGCAGTGGGGACACCAGTTAATAATTCTGTTTCCTCTGTAGATAAGCCCTTTGTTGTAAAGGTTTACAAATACTTCCTTAACTGCATCTGAACAGCCCTCGTCCATTGTAAATCTCTCGCGTGTCCAGTCGCAGGAGCAACCGAGCTTTTTTAGCTGGCTTATAATTCTGTTTCCGTATTTGTTTTTCCAGTCCCATACTCTTTCAAGGAACTTTTCACGGCCAAGGTCGTATCTTGTAAGATTTTCTTCGTTTCTGAGATTTTCTTCAACCTTGATCTGTGTTGCGATACCTGCATGGTCTGTACCCGGCACCCAGAGAGCGTCATAGCCGTTCATTCTCTTGAATCTTATGAGAATATCCTGGAGTGTGTCGTCAAGAGCGTGACCCATATGAAGCTGTCCTGTTACGTTTGGTGGGGGAATAACTATAGAATAGGGTTTTCCCTTTTTGCCTGTGGGGGTAAAATAGCCGCCGTCAGACCACATTTTGTAGATTTTGTCCTCAGTACCGTGAGGGTTGTATTGTTTTTCGAGTTCCTTTGGCATAATGTATCTCCTTTTGGTTTGTTGTTGCTGTTATTATATTCTAAATTTATAATTTAAAATTGAGCCAATGATTTATTCAATTGGAATAATTTCATTCATCACAAGTCCGGTTATCAGCTTCGGATAGAAATAGGTGGACTTTTGAGGCATCTTTTCTCCTGCAGCTGCAACATCTTTTATCTGACGTACTTTTGTGGAGTTGAGAAGGAAAGAGCAGTTGTAATCACCGGATTTTACTCTCTCTATCGCTTCGTCATAGCTTCTTGTATAGTTAAGATTAATCTGGTTTGCCATATTTTCTTTGTCGATTCCGAAAATCTTTTCAAGAATAAGGTTGTGAAGTACAGATACATCAAGGCTCTTATATGCATCTGATTTTCCTTCGAGCATATTGTCAAGAGCTGACTTTGCTTCGTCATTGTCCTTTAATATAAGCAGGTAAGAATCCTTACCATCAAAATACCCGAAGGAGTTTTTGTCTGCATTCTTCAAAAGTGCCTTTTCGAGACATTTCGGACAATTCATCTTTTCAATTTCAAAGTACTGTGACATTCCCTCAAGAGCCTTTGCAGAATTAAAGTCTTTAAGGTCTTTTACCATTCTGTGAGTGGGGAATACCACAAGTCCCTCGTGGTCGATGTCTGCAAGGAACATCATGCAGTAGTTACCGGGATGATTTTCATCCTTTATTATTCCGTCCTGGATAAGTTTCTTTTTGAAATTAAGCGCGGTTTCATATCTGTGGTGACCGTCTGCAATATAAAGTTTTTTGTCTGCAAATGCCTTTTCGATGAAAGCTATGTCTTCGCTATCGTAAACACACCAGAGTCTTTGAACGATACCCTCGTAGTCTGTAAA
>JAFWWX010000123.1 GCA_017517985.1 Clostridia bacterium
GGCTTGCAACAAGAAGACTTTGCAGTGACAGTATGATACTGTATTCCGGAAACGACAGTGATACACTTCAGATGATGGCTATTGGGGCAAAGGGAGTAATCTCCGTTGCATCAAATGTAATTCCGAAAAGAGTTTCGGATATGTGCCGGGCAGAACTGTCAGGGGATAGAGGGGAAGCCTTATCTATGTGCCTTGAATGTTCCGAGCTGTTTGATGTGCTTTTCAAGGAGGTGAATCCTGTTCCGATAAAGTATGCGATGGCAAGATTGGGTTTTTGCAGAAACGAATTAAGACTACCGCTTACTCCCTGCACAAAAGAAACGGAAAAAGTAATTGATACAGCACTCTTAGAACTTGGTCTTATATAGAAAATTCCGGCTGAAAAACCATCTCAGCCGGAGTTGTTGTTTTAAAATTCAACATCTTCTTTTTTTATGAAATTCAGTCTGTAATGACCACCGGATTTAAAATATGTGTCATCTTGTTTGCATATACCGCTGTCACAGTAAACTATTGTATCTAAGCTGTCAAGGACAGCAACTGCTCTGACGGCATTTTCAGGTTTTTTCGTTGTAGGATTTTTCGACAGAAATTCAAGTATCTTTTTTACTCTTGCGTCTTTTCGCTTTAGAAACACTGGCAGCTTTCCGTATCTTGAGTGGGAAAAGAAATCGCATATCATTTTGTCGAAAAGGATGTCTTTGTCAATTTCAGAAAATGAGGAAAAGAAGCTGTAATAACGCTCTGCAAGGTCAAAAAACGGCATTGGACTTTTTATGTAATCCTTAATATATTCTCCAAATTTTTCAAAAGTATCAAAAGGGGTTAAGGGAATGTTGGATAGAATATATTCAAGAGAATATATAAATCTTCCGCTGTTTGAAATTTTGTCATTCACAGCGTCGATAAGTTTCAGTTTTTCTATCTCGCTATATCCGAGCCACGGTGTTGATATAACTTCATATGGTGCGGTGGTATTGTATTCACAAGGATATTTTTCCTTTTTATCACGCATTTCCGAGCCGTGAAGAAGCTTTAAAAAACCAAGCTGCAGCATATTCGCACCGAGAGAAAATGCTTTGTTAAAGCTTTCCTTAAATGAATTGTAATCCTCAAAAGGAAGACCCGCGATTAAATCTATATGCGTGTGCATATTACCAAACGATGTGAGCTTTTTAATATTTGTGCAAAGATGAGCAAGGTCTGTTTTTCGATTTATGGCATCAAGTGTCTTTTCGTTAAAGCTCTGTATGCCGATTTCAAGCTGAATACTACCCTTAGGCATTTTTGATATAGCATCAAGACATTCATCAGAGAGCAGGTCGCCGCCTATCTCAAAATGAAAGCATACCGTAGACGGAATCTTTTTTCCGTATTCACCGGCAATAAATTTCCATATCTCAATTGCACGCTTTCTATTTGCATTAAAGGTCCTGTCGATAAATTTTACGGTTTTTGTGCCGGTGTTTGAAAGCTTCAGGATTTCCTGTTTTGTCTGCTCCAAATCAAAAAATCTGACACTCCCGCATCTCCCTGAAAGGCAGAAGGCGCAGGAAAACGGACATCCCCTTGAGGATTCAATATAGCAGATTTTACCGTTCAGTGCGTCAAGATATTCCTCTGTGTAAGGAGAGGGTGGTTGACTGTTTTCAATGAAAGGCTCAGAAACACAGATTTCACCTTTTTTACGCATACAAAGTCCGGGGATGCTGTCCGGCGTTGGAGTATTGCCTGAAATTACAGTATCGCAAAGCATGGGAAAGGTACGCTCGCCCTCGCCGGAAAGAATAAAGTCAACAAATGCGTTTTCCGAAAGTATTTCCTTTGCATTGTAGCTTACCTCCGGTCCGCCGAGAACCGTAACACAGCCCGGTATCCGGTCTTTTATATTTCTGCACAGTTCCTTTACTTTATCAATATTCCAAATATAACAGCAGAAGCCCACAATGGCAGGAGTATCTGAAATAATGTCGCAGGCAAGTTTTTTTATATCGGTGTTAATGTTACTTTCAATAACCTTTGCATGAATGTCTGCCGAACCATATTCCTTTATTCCTGAAAGTAGACACCATGGGGCAAGGCTTGAATGTATATACTGGGAATTGAGCATACATATTATCACATTATTCATCATATCATACCTTAAAGAATTTTTGAGTATTATACCATACAATAAAAGTATTGTAAATACCTTGCTGAAACAATACCTTGTGCCCAAGGTGTAGCATTTATATTTTTACTTTAAAAAGTTTGTGTACCACTCGGCAAAATTCAATTAAAGTAATGAAAAATCCATAATCCGTGACTGAAAAATTACAATACGGTCAAATTTCCATAAAGATTATGGTGTAAAATAGTATTGTAGATAAATGTTGGATATAAACTTTTTATTTTACTATATTAAATCTTTTACAGGAAGGACTTTTGTATGAAAGCAACCATAACAATGGAAAACGGAGGAGTAATGGTACTTGAACTGTACCCTGAAAAAGCTCCTATAACTGTGGAAAATTTCAAGGCGCTTGCCGATAAAGGTTTTTACAACGGACTTATATTCCACAGAGTAATATCAGGATTTATGATTCAGGGCGGATGCCCCGAAGGGACAGGAATGGGTGGTCCGGGATATACAATCAAGGGCGAATTCAGCTCCAACGGTGTTAAGAACGATCTTAAGCACACAAGAGGCGTAATTTCAATGGCGAGAACCAATGTGCCTGATTCTGCAGGCTCCCAGTTCTTTATTATGCACGAGGATGCCCCCTATCTTGACGGTCAGTATGCAGCATTCGGTAAGATGACATCAGGCTTCGATGTGCTTGACGAAATTGCAAATGTAAAAACAAACTTTAGCGATAAACCGCTGTATGACCAGAAGATTGAATCTATTGAAGTAGAAGAATAATAACAAGGGCTGTAGCAAAATGGTTTGTTACAGCCCTTGTGTTTTACAAAAATCAACAAATGTTTGTAGGGAACGACTTATGAGTCGTCCCCTTATTTTGTGCATTTTGCAAATTTTGTTACAGCTCCCTGTATTTATTTGTAGTTTTATTAAACCTTCTGTTGTGATTGCTGCGATACTTTAAAGTAGTTGTCTTTTCTGGTAAAGATTATGGATTCACTGAAGTACAGCATAACAACCGCCGGTAACAGCAGATACAGTGCAAAAACAGAGTATAGGTGATTGAAATTTGCTGATATAAGGTTGTAAACATATGCATATAAAAGGGCAGTCAAAGAAAGAAGAAGCAAATGCACAAGAGTAATACCACCCACAATAACAAACCTTACACGGCAAAGAAGATTTGTGCAAATAATTGTAAACAGGCAGAAGAAAAGTATGGAAAAGGAAAGGACGGAATTTGTCAGAAGCAAATCCGGAGTTGTTTGAAAATCCTGTGTGAGTGCCATAGAGTCAAGTAAAAAATATTTAATGAGATTAGATGTGGCAAGGCACAATACGCCGCAGGAAACAACAGAGATTTTTCGTAAAAAGCTGTCCCTGAAGAAAATAAGAGCATACACAAAAGAGAAAAGAATACAAAGGGGAGTTACAAATATACCAAGATTGCGATAAACAAAATAGGTGCATACGATTGCTTTAATCAGTATATAAACAGGCATATGCCATATATGTTTTGTTTTTGAATTGAGCGTTCTGCAAAGCATAAAGCCACATATAAGTGCCTGAAGTACGATAATATAAAATACAGGAATCATAGAGTATATCTCCTTATACCTTATAAATTAACAGTGGTTGGATTTTTGATTTATTCCCTGCGATTGTACATATCATTTAAAACTGTCTGCAAAGGTTGTGGCAAGAACATCACATCTTTCGTTTTCCGGATGACCTGCGTGTCCCTTCACCCATATAAACTCTACCTCGTGCTTGTCGCATAGGGAAAGAAGACTATCCCAAAGTTCAGGATTGAGAGCAGGCTTGCCGTCGGCTTTTCTCCAGTTTTTTTCTTTCCAAGACTTTGCCCAGCCCTTTGTTATGCCGTCAACCATATATTTCGAGTCGCTTGTAAGAATAACCCTGCAAGGCTCTTTTAGTGCAGAAAGTCCGTTAATTGCGGCAAGAAGCTCCATTCTGTTATTTGTTGTCATAGGCTCTCCACCGGACATTTCCTTTTGGAATTTACCATATTTCAGTATTGCCCCCCAGCCGCCTTTTCCGGGATTGCCCCTGCAGGCACCGTCGGTGTAAAGATATACTTCTTTCACTTTCTACTCCATTGTTCTTTATAATATTTTAAAAAATTATAACTCTTTTAATGTTAAATTTTCAAGGAAAAATCTGCAAATTTTGTAAATTGGTCTTTTAATGAATTTGTGTAAATAAATATTTTCGTTGACAAACAAAATAAAACAATATATAATTTAAATATATTGTTATTAGAGGTGGAGCACTTTTGAAAGCTGGAAATAAAATTATTTTAAATGCGGAAAGACAAGTATTAAATACCAATATTAAACTGCCCGGAATGAAATGGCATAGGTTTCTCATAAATTTTGCACTTTATACTGCAGCTGTCTGCAATCTGATAATCGGTATACTGCAAATAACCGGTATGCGGTATATTTTAAATTCGCACCTGTACGGAAATGCTGTAATGATACCTGAACAGATGTATTTTTATTATCCTGCTCTGAAAATTACAGATATACTCTATTCCGTGACGATAATACTTATGGCTGTTTATCAAATAATAATCCGTTTTCTTCTCGCACGCGGAAAAAAGCATGCCGTACTTAATCTTAACATAATGATTGGTATAATGTGTGCAGTTTCGGCACTGTATGACTTTTTGTTCCAGACTATTGTAAGAAACGAACTGTTTGTAAACGCTACAATAAATTACAGCACAGCTTCTGTTACTCTGACTACAGCAATTATTATTGGTGCAGGTCTTTGTGTTACCAATTGGTATTATTACAAAAAGAGAAAATCCATTTTATTAAATAAAATTTAAAAACAATGTTTATATCCGTTATTATTTAACATAATATGTTTATGTTACCGGTTTGAAATTAAAATTGGTGAAGTGTTTCCTTTTTTGACAGTTATTTCTACGGATTTGTATCCTTATTAATATATCTTTAAAAAAATAAATATTGAATATTCCTAAAAAAAGTGATATAATACTTTCGTTTTTGAAATTTGTTAAAAACAGTTTAATATAAAAAGGGGTCATTAAAATTATGGCAAACGAAAGAAGAGTAGGCACAGTATCAAGAGGAATACGTTGTCCCATTTTCAAAGAAGGCGACAATCTTGCAGAGCTTGTAACAAAGAGCGTGCTTGAAGCTGCAGAGTACGAAGGTTTTGAAATTCGAGACAGAGATGTAATTTCCATTACTGAGTCTGTTGTTGCGCGTACTCAGGGTAACTACGCGTCAATCGACAATATCGCAGCTGATGTTAAGGCAAAGCTTGGCGGGGGAACAATCGGTGTAATTTTCCCGATTCTTTCAAGAAACCGTTTTGCTATTTGTCTTCGCGGTATTGCAAGAGGAGCAAAGAAGATAGTTCTTATGCTCAGCTATCCCTCTGACGAAGTTGGTAACGCACTTGTTTCTCTTGATAAAATTGATGAAGCAGGTGTAAATCCTTATTCAGATGTTCTTACTCTTGAAAAATACCGTGAGCTTTTCGGAGAAAACAAGCACGAATTTACCGGTGTTGACTATGTTCAGTATTACGGCGACCTTATTCGTGAGGAAGGTGCAGAGGTTGAAATAATCTTTGCCAACAGAGAAAAGGCAATTCTTGATTACACTGACTGCATCCTTAACTGCGACATTCACTCAAGAGCACGTACAAAGAGAATCCTTAAAGCAGCTGGAGCAAAGGTTGTTTGTGGTCTTGACGATATTATGAACGCTCCTGTTGACGGAAGCGGATATAATGAAAAATACGGTCTTCTCGGCTCCAATAAGTCCACAGAGGATAAGGTAAAGCTCTTCCCGAAGGAATGCAAAGATCTTGTTCTTGATATACAGAAAAGAGTGCTTGATGCAACAGGCAAATGTGTTGAAGTAATGGTATACGGAGACGGAGCATTCAAGGATCCTCAGGGTAAAATCTGGGAGCTTGCTGACCCGGTTGTATCTCCTGCGTTTACAGACGGACTCATCGGTACTCCCAACGAGCTTAAGCTCAAGTACCTTGCAGATAACGACTTTAAGGATCTTTCTGGCGATGAACTTCGTGAAGCAATCTCCAAGAGCATCAAGGAAAAGGGTTCAAACCTTGTAGGAAACATGGCATCTCAGGGAACTACTCCCAGACAGCTTACAGACCTTATCGGTTCTCTTTGTGACCTTACCTCCGGTTCAGGAGACAAGGGTACACCCGTTGTACTTGTTCAGGGTTACTTTGATAACTACACAAACTAATTTGCAAAATATTTATTGTGTAAATATAAAAGCTGAAATAGGGACTGCTGTCCGGATGGATGGCAGTTCTTTTCGTTTGTATAAAGCAGGTTTTTTTGAAAATATCAATCTGACATTAAAAAACACCTTTAGCTATTGCTTTTTCTTAATAAGTGTGATATTATATATATTGTATAATAAATCCGCAGAGTGCGGAAATATTTTGTTTAGGAGAAAATTATGGAAAGAGAAAAGTTGGGCTCAAGACTTGGCTTTATTCTGCTCAGTGCAGGATGTGCCATAGGACTTGGAAATGTTTGGAAGTTTCCGTGGCTTGTAGGACAGAACGGAGGAGCTTTCTTTGTTCTTATTTACCTTGTGTTCCTAGTTTTAATGGGCGTTCCGATTATGACAATGGAATTTGCAGTAGGTCGTGCGGCACAGAGATCTCCCGCAAGAATGTACCACGCAGTAACCCCCGAAAAGAAGGGGTGGAGAATCCACGGATATGCATCACTCGTTGGCGTTATTATGCTTATGATGTTCTATACGATGGTTGCAGGCTGGATGATATATTACTTTGTAGAAACAGTAAACGGCTGTTTTATAGGTCTTAATCCTGCAGAAGTAGGAGCGAAATTTGATGGCTTTACAGGCGACTGGTTGTCCATGTCGTTTTATATGATTCTTGTAACCATCCTTTGCTTTGCTATTCTTTCAATAGGTGTTCAGAAGGGACTTGAGAGAGTTACAAAGTATATGATGCTTGCCCTTCTGGGAATTATGATTTTCCTTGCATTCTACACAATATCTCTGGATGGCGGCGTTGAGGGACTTAAATTCTATCTTGTCCCGAATGTTGAGACCTTTATGCAGAATCCAATGGGTGTTGTTACAGGGGCTATGAATCAGGCATTCTTCACACTCAGCATTGGTATCGGTTCAATGGCTATTTTTGGAAGCTACATAAACAAGGACAGAGCTCTTATGGGAGAAGCTGTCAATGTTGCAGTTCTTGACACATTTGTTGCAATTACAGCCGGGCTTATAATTTTCCCTGCTTGTTTCTCATTCGGTATTCAGCCGGATGCGGGTCCCGACCTTATTTTCAAAACCCTTTCAAATGTATTTGCCCAGATGGGACCTGTTATCGGAAGAATTGTAGGTGGATTTTTCTTCCTGTTCCTTTCCTTTGCGGCACTTTCAACCGTGCTTGCCGTATTTGAAGCTATTATTGCCTGCTTCACAGAAATGCTCGGCTGGTCAAGAAAAAAGGCTTGCGTTATCTGCTGTATAGGTATGATTATACTTGCAATGCCCTGCATACTCGGCTTCAATGTTCTTTCTCATATCAACACTATCGGAGAGGGTAAGAATATTATGGATCTTGAGGACTTTATAGTTTCCAACTGCCTGCTTCCTCTCGGTTCTCTTGTGTTTGTTCTTTACTGTACCTGGTCAAAGCGTGGCTGGGGCTGGAAGAACTTTACACAGGAAGCGAATACGGGTAGGGGACTTAAGGTTCCCGGCTGGATGTACGGTTACTGCAAGTTTGTACTTCCGGTTGTTATATTGTTCCTGTTTGTGTACGGTGTAATCAGCACACTTGGATTTAATGATGAAGTAGCGACATTTTTTAAAGGATTATTGAAATAATTGCCTAAAAACTAATAATAATTGTAAAAACCCGGTATTTTTACCGGGTTTTAATGTTATATGCCTTATTAATATGTTTTATCAATTTTCCTAACATGCGTATTATTCTGCCGAAATTACATCCCAGGGAGTCAGCATCCCTGTTATCGGCTCGTTGGGAGTACCATTTTTGGTAAGAAATACAAGCCCTACTCGTCTGCCTTTTTTTGAGATTTCGTCAAAGAGCGTATCAAGTTCATCAAGGAACATATTACTTTTTACAAAAATATATTCCTCTTTTTCCCGCCCCTCAAGCTTTATATATTCGGCAATATCCGCAAAGGTAAGATTGGGATTTTCTGAGAGTCTGCACGCACCGTTTTCTGCAACATAGGTGAATATTGAGTTTCTGCTGAATACACCTATCACACGGTTATTATCAACAATCGGAATATGCGTAAAATTCCTTTGATTCATTATTTTCATAGTATCATTTACATTTCCCTTAAGGTTCTGTTTGCAAATACCTGAAAACTTTACAGCTATGTGCCTACATCTCTTTCTTCCATAGATTTCGTTTATAAGAAAGTCTATAAAGTCGATAACTTTGCCTGATGGCTGAACTGCATATTCCCCGGATATTTTTCTATTGTGTGAAAGGAGATTTCTTATATCTGAAATATAGTCAATATCTGCACTGTGCTTTTCAAAACTCTTTTGTTTCTTTAGAAATGAAATTGCAGATTCATATTTGTCAAGCTTGTATACCTGCCTTACCGCAACCTCAAGCTCTCTGTATTTATCAAGAAATAAATCGGTAGTATTCATTTTTACCTCCGTAAATTTCAAAACCATTCTGTAATATTATTATAATGAAATAACAAAAAAAGTCAATATAAAGTAAAACAGTCCGAAAGAAAATTCGGACTGTTTTACTTTTATTTACCTGTATTATTCCGCATCGTGGGCGTGGCAGTGACAGCAGTTTCCGTCACAGAACTGAGTTTTGTCATATTCTATGCCGTTCTTGTCGTAGTAATCTTTGATAGCCGCTTTTACCGCTTCTTCTGCAAGTACAGAACAGTGAATCTTTGCCGGCGGAAGTCCGTCAAGAGCTTCAACAACTGCTTTGTTGGAAAGCTCAAGAGCTTCTTCAATTTTCTTGCCCTTAATCATCTCTGTTGCCATAGAGCTTGTTGCAATCGCAGAGCCACAACCAAAAGTGTTGAATTTAACATCAACAATAATTCCGTTTTCTATTTAAGATATATTTTCATAATATCTCCGCACTTTGCGTTACCAACTTCTCCAATGCCGTCAGCATCTTCCATCTTGCCGACATTTCTCGGATTCTTAAAATGATCCATTACCTTTTCGCTGTATAACATATTTTATCATCCTTTCGTTTGTGAAAAACAAACATTATTTATTATATAATGTGGGGTTTCTTTCCGCTTTCAAGGTCTTCCCATACAGGGCTCATATTACGAAGATAATTTACAACCTCCGGAACCTTTTCGAGAATAACATCAATTTCTTCCTCGGTGTTCTCTGCGCACAGTGAGATACGCAATGAGCCATGTGCTACCTCGTGGGGAAGCCCCAGAGATAATAGAACATGACTTGGGTCAAGCGAGCCTGATGTGCAGGCAGAGCCTGAGGATGCACATATTCCGTGAGCATCAAGCAAAAGCAGGAGAGATTCTCCCTCAATACCCTCAAAGCAAATATTTACATTTCCGGCAAGTCTGTTATTTATATCACCATTGATTTTTGAGTGAGGAATTTTTGAAAGTCCGTCAATAAGTTTGTCGCGGAGCTTTGTTATATACTCATTGTTTTTATCAAGGGTTTCGACTGCTTCTTCAAGAGCTGCCGCCATTCCCATTATCTGGGGAATGTTTTCTGTTCCTGCACGCTTACCTTTTTCCTGTGCGCCGCCCTCAATAAGATTTGAAAGTATGATGCCGCGTCTTACATAAAGAACGCCGACCCCTTTAGGACCGTGGAATTTGTGTGCGGAAAGAGACAGCATATCTATATTCTGTTCTTTAACATCAATGTGAAGGTGACCTACTGCCTGAACAGCATCTGTGTGGAAAGGAACTTCGGATTCCTTACATACTGCACC
>JAFWWX010000124.1 GCA_017517985.1 Clostridia bacterium
TCAAAAACCTTGGGAAGAGCAATAAACATAAGTCCGGGGCCCTTGCCGACAGCTGCAGTATCTGCAGTAGAAACAACTGCAGGAATAATCATAAGACCTGCAAGGAATGCAATTCCTGTGTCAAAAAATTCAATCTGGTGAACGGAATTTTCAATACTTACATCTTTCTTCATATATGAGCCATAAGTAATCATAATACCCATTGCAAGTGACATTGAATAGAACAACTGACCTACAGCTGCAACAAACGTCATGGGAGAAAGTTTTGAAAAGTCAGGAACCAGGTAATAAGCGATACCTGCTCCACCATCTTGAATTATATCTATAACAAGAGAGTATCCTGAAATAAAAAGTGTTAGAAAAACAAGAATAGGCATCAAAAACTTACTTGCCTTTTCAATTCCTTTTTCAACACCAAAAAGAGCAATAAGCATTGTTGCGCCAAGGAACAGAACAAACCATAATATCGGTTCTTCAACAAGACTTGTAAATTGAGTGAAGAATGTACCCTCACCGTCTGCGGTTGCAGAGCCGTTTCCGGATACGAACATTGCAAGGTATTTGAGAACCCAGCCACCGATAACGCAGTAGTAGGGAAGAATGATACTGGGAACAAGTGCTGACATATAACCGATAAAAGAATGTTTTTTGCTCAAAGCACTAAATGCTCCGATTGCACTAAGACCGGTTTTTCTACCGATTGCTATTTCCGCAATCATAAGTGCAAACCCAAAGGTTACAGCAAGAAGGAGATATACAAGAAGGAAAATTCCTCCGCCGTATTCCGCCGCAAGATAGGGGAATCTCCATATATTTCCAAGACCAACTGCTGAGCCGGCAGCTGCGAGAACAAATCCCAGCTTTCCGGTAAAGCTACTTCTTTTTTCCATAAATTTTACTCCTTTATTTCGGTTAAAACCGACAAATTACAGATACAATTATACATATGAAATGTGACCCTGTTGTGTCTAAACGTGAAAACAATCCTATTTTGCGAAAATATTTTCCAAAAATCACAGTATAATTTTATTGTTTTATAAGCTTTTTTGAAAGTAAAAGGGCGATAAGCAGAGCCAATACTCCGGCAACCAGCTTTCCTACAATTACATGAGTAATGTATGCCTTACCTCCGGGGAATGCCATTGTATATGCAAGATGACCTGCAAAGGTAAATGCTGCAGACACCGCAAAGGCAGAGTTTACAAGAGTTCCTTTTTTGTCCATGTCACGCATATTTTCGAAGGTTGTTACATTGGTTGCAAGAGTAGAGAGAATGCCGAGTGCAGAAGCTTCGTTCATACCGCAGAGTTTTCCGAATTTTGAAAGAGGCTTTGCAAGGAGCTTTGATATTGTATAAATAAGCGGAAAAGCTCCGGACATAACGGCGCTGGCGTTTGCGCAGATTATGGCTGCATCTCTGTAGCCTGCCTCGTTTGTTCCTGTTATAAATCTTACAACCGCAAAAGCAAGGCCTGCGGTAATAACAGCCTTTATAAAGGTCCCGAATGCGCTGAATATTTTTACACAAAGTTCTGGATTAAGGATAAGTCCTGCGCAGACAATCGCAGAAAAGATAACAAGGGGAAGTAAATCCCACAGAAGTGCGGTCAGGGGGAGTGACATCATAAGTCCGGAAACAAAGCAACCCACCGGGATTGTAACCATACCGCAAAGAAGTCCCAGAAGAACTTCACGGTACTGTTCCTTTTTCACGGTGTTAAGTGCATAAGGAATGGTAAACGAAACGGTAGCTCCCATCATTGACGAAACGATAAGCGCATTGAAAAGTCCCATTTTTTCACTTGTTGCAACCTCAGCCGCAAGTGGGGCACCGCCCATATCATTGGCAAGAAGCATCGCAGGAAGGAACGAAGGATCAAGCCCCATATTATCTGAAATAAATCTGAATACAGGTTTCAGAATATCCGCAATGTACGGAGCGAGGACAATCATTCCTATCATTGCAAGAGCCATATTGCCAAGAAGCAGAAAGCCTCTTTCAAATTCCTTGCCGAGACCGAGTTTGTTTCCGAATATTCTGTCTATTGCACCAATTATGGAAAAGGCGAGCATTACATATGTAAGTGGATTCATTTTCTACTCTCCGAATTAAATTTTTTCAGGCACAAAGCCATTGTCTGTGAGAATCTGGATTTCCTTGTATCCACAAGAAACAAGAAGCTCTCTTGCTTCGGGATAGTAACAGTCAAGGAAGTTTCTGTCGTGACAGTCACTTGTTATGCAAACTCCGAAGCCAAGACGGTTCATTTCTGTTATTATTTCCTTTGTGGGATAGGGGATTGTTCTGTAGCCCCTTGAAATACAGCCGGTATTTACTTCAAATACCGGAATTTTGCCTTTAAGTGCTCTTGCAGCTTCAAAAGCATAGCCAAGATATTCCTTTGAACATTCATCTACATACTGAAGGGTCTGATTTAGTTTCAGACACAGGTCAAAGTGACCTATAATATCGTATCTGCCGTATTTCGGGAGCTCTGCCATAAGCTCATAATACTTTTTGCAGAAAGCCATTCCGTCACCGCCGAAGTGGTCGTCTATGTAGGCTTTAACGGTTTTTGTATCTCTGTCAAAGCCGCAAATGTCACCGTCAAAATTCATATAGTGAACCGAGCCTATAGAATAATCATAATCATCTATATCTACGTTGGACAAAAGGTCGTCCTCAATTCCGCAGAAAATCTTTATTCTGTCGCCGTATTTCTCTGCGAGACTTTTGACTTCAGCTTTGTATTCCGCTACTTTTTCCGGTTTTAGCCCGTGACCGTTCCAGTACATATATGCGTGACTTGAAAAACCTATCGACTGAAAGCCTTTTTCGATTGCAGAAATCACCATTTCTTCGGTGGTGTCTTTTCCGTCGCAGTATATGCAGTGGGTGTGTAAATTCTGTTTGTACATATAATCCCCTCACTTATCATAAGAGTTAGTTATAAAAGCGTGTATTTGCTACGGTATATTTAAAAGACTGCGAGAAGGCCGTGTGCAGACTTTATTTTTCTGTGCTTTCTGCTTTGCGAAGCTTTTCTTCACGTCTGTTCTTGATGTGTTCGGGA
>JAFWWX010000125.1 GCA_017517985.1 Clostridia bacterium
AAGAATAACCCCAAGTATGTGTGACAACACTAAGAAGCTTGGCGTGCCGAATATATTTGAGTTATTTATGGGTCTTGCATCGGAACACGGGCAGGATATAGGCTTGGGTGCGGACAGACTTGAGAAATTAAATCTGTTTTGGCTTACCGTTAAGACTAAAATACATATTGTAAAGTTGCCCGATATGCTAGATACCGTAACTGCGGTGACGTGGCCTGAAAAGGCGGGAAAGGTTCGTTGCAATCGCTTTTATGCCTTGTATAGCGAAGGGGAATTGCTTGTCGAAGGCAAGACTGAGTGGGCAATTTTTGATATGCAGAGTGGAAAACTGTACAAGGCAGCGGATGAACTGTGGAAAGGTATTAAGTTTTGTGAGGATACAGTTTGCGATGAACCTTTTGAACGCATATCTGAGGATTTTGCAAGTGCTGTAAAGCTTTGCAGCTATACAGTTAAATCTACTGATATTGATCTGGGGCAGCATATGAATAATGCCGCATATCCGAGAGCAATATTTGGTGCTTTTACCTGCAAGCAGCGTGAGGCTTTTAATGTTAAGGATATGGATATAGTTTTCCGAACTCCCTGCTTTGAGGGGACTGACCTTGACATAGTTGTCCGCGAGGGTGATGGATTCACAGACATCGGAGTGCTCTTGCCTGACGGTAAAGCAGCAGCTTTCGCTCGAATTAAATAGACAAAAAGTCAGGACTGTTCTGATATGCACCCCAAAAGTTAGACACTTTTGGAGGTGCATATTTTTTATGTGTAAAACAAGAAGAAAAAACAGGAGTTATAGTGCAGAATTCAAATTAGGTGTTATAATGGATATGCGAGAACACCGTTTAGGATTTAGAGAAACAGCACGAAAATATGACTTGACAGTAACATCAGAGGCTTCAGCGGCAAGTATGGTGCAACGGTGGGAACGCATATTTCTTGAAGAAGGAGCTGAAGGTCTTATGAAAGAAAGACGCGGCAAAGCTTGTACTGCCAGTGGGACGAAGAAAGGAAGACCACCGAAATTAGATAAAAAGGTGGAGGAAGACTTAATTGCTGAAAACCAGCGGCTTCGTATGGAAATTGAATACTTAAAAAAACTGAGCGCCTTAGTTCTTGCGGAAGAGCAAAAGAGCGGGAGAAGGCGCTGATTGTCTCGGAACTAAGGCATAGATATCCGCTGAAAGACTTATTGGAGCTATCCGGTATTGCAAGAAGCACCTATTATTACCACATAAAGCAGCAAGAAAAAGATAAATACGCAGCTGAGAAGGAATATATTGCAGAGGTTTTCAAGAAGAATAATGGCATCTACGGATACCGCAGAATTACAGATCAGCTTAGAAAGAAAGGCTATTCCATCAATCATAAAACCGTATTAAAGTTAATGAAAAGTCTCAATTTAAAAGGAAAACAAAGCAAAAGCGGAAAGTATCATTCCTACAAAGGTGAAGTGGGAAAGATTGCAGATAACATTTTGAAAAGAGATTTTACTGCAAGCAAACCTTTTGAAAAACTAACAACCGATGTCACTGAATTCAAGGTTTGTAATGATAAGGTTTATTTTTCACCGATATTGGACTTGTTCAACAGAGAGATTGTTTCCTATTCCATTTCTCTTAGCCCGAACCTACAGCAAGTAAGGGAGATGCTTACAGGTTTGTTCGCCAAGTTGCCTGATACTGCAAGACCGATATTTCATTCAGATCAAGGTTGGCAATACCAACATGCAGAATACCAACGATTGCTTGCTGAACATAACATTACACAAAGTATGTCCAGAAAGGGTAACTGTATGGACAATGGCGCTATGGAAAACTTTTTTGGCAGGCTAAAGGTCGAGATGTTCTATGGTGAACAATTTGAGAGTGTAGAGAACTTCATCCAAGCTTTGGAGGAATACATCTGTTATTACAACAATGAGCGAATATCCTTAAAACTAAAAGGAATGAGTCCGGTACAATACCGAACTCATTCACAAGCGAGTTAATATTAAAATTTGTCTAATCTTTGGGGTTCACTTCA
>JAFWWX010000126.1 GCA_017517985.1 Clostridia bacterium
AATAAGAGGGGAAGAAGTTCCCGAACAATTTCTTGAAAAAATGCGTGAGGCTGTGGAAAGGCGTGTACAGCACGAGCCGTTGCAGTATATTATCGGAGAATGGGAGTTTTTCGGTCTTCGTATGTTCTGCGGAAGCGGATGTCTGATACCGAGACCCGAAACAGAGCTTCTCGTGGAAAAGGCGATAGAGCTTATTCCCAAAGGCGGGCATTTTCTTGATTTGTGTGCCGGAAGCGGTTGTATTTCCGTGACTATTCTCAATAACCGCAAAGATGTTACCGGAACGGCGGTTGACATATCCGGTGCCGCCCTTGAATATGCAAGGAAAAACTCAGAATATCACAAGGTGGAAAAACGACTTGAAATAGTCAATATGCCCCTTGAGGAATATCTTCCAATACGGATTCCGGACTGTATAATATCAAATCCGCCGTATGTTAAGACCGAAGAAGTAGACGCATTCCCACCGGTGATGAAATTTGAGCCTAGAATTGCCTTTGACGGTGGACACGACGGACTTGAGTTTTATAAGACAATTGCAAAAAGATACTCCGCAAGATTTCTTAAAGACGGAGGCTACCTTCTTCTTGAAGCAGGGTACGATACGGTGCGTGAGGTAGAGGCAATTCTAAAATACAGAAAAATGCAGACTCAGGTGCTGGAGGATATGTTCGGCGTGGAAAGAGTGTGCATAGGCAAAAAGCTGTTGCACGAATAAGCTTTTTAAAAATAAGAGTGTTACCAAACCTTGTTGGTGATTTTTGGTCAATATGCAGAAATTTTTTCTGGTTGTTGACAGTGAATTAACTGATATGGTATAATTACTATAGCAAACACATAAAATCTAAAAAATATGAAAAGGAGAAGGTTATGATAAGTTCTATTATTACAAGTATTATAAAGCCCTATATTGCGGGAGTTATGTCGCTTACAATGGCTGTCACATCAACACTTCCCGGAGCTGTGGGTGATTATGCCAAGCTTCAGCAAAAGGCAATGGAAACAAATCCTGCAAAGAGTGAAATTGTTATCAACCTTGCAATTGACATTGACGCAATTGAAACTGCTGTTGGCGAAGAAATCGTTCCCGAAGATTTTGCGATTCCGGGAATGCTCGAAGACGGAAAGCTCAATGTTTCCGGTACAATTTATACATATACGGATATGGAAAACACAAGCATCGCAATCTCATTCGGTGGAGAGCTTGAAGACGGTAAAGCAATATACCTTGACGAAGAGGGGGTTGCAATCACGGCAGATGTTGTCGATACTGTCCTTAACGCTATGACCTTGTTCGGTGACGAATCAAGTGTAAAAACCTATGAGGTTTACAAGAAGTACTTTGACGGCAACGGAATGTATATAAGCTGGCAGGAGCTTTTTGGCATAGGCGAGCTTGAGGCAGATGAAGAAGTAACTGCAATACTGGATTTTGTAGAAGTTGCAATTGATGACCTGTTCGCAATACTTACAACCGAAGAAAATGTTAAGGCATTCGGTGAAATCTACAATCCCATATATGGCGCACTTACTGATTTGTATACAGTGGATACAGTTGACGGCGTAAAGACATACTCCTGCAAAATGACAGGCATGGATTTGATAGAGTACAGTACAGAAGTCTTGGAAGTGATGTACTCAGAGGAAACTGCCGGAAAGATAATTGACTTTGTAACAGACATAGCAGACGATATTGACTATATCAAGTACATAGACATGGTTGAGCAGATTGAGGGTGATCTTGAACTTCCTGAAGGGATTACCAACGAAATGATAACAGCTGTAGTTGTAGGCTACATTGAACAGTATCGCGCGGATTTTGTGGCAGATTACTCCTCTGTTGGAACTGAAGATATAACTATATTTGACGTGATTCTTACCGGCAAGGATGAGAGCGGTGAGTATGCAGAGCTTGTAGAAATACTTCCCGTACTTACTCCGTTCCTTGAAAATTCCTATGCCGAGTCAGGAATATACGAAAAGAACGGCGTTGTGACAGAAAACTCAAAGATTGTTATAAACGACGGCAAAGCAGAGTATTTGTCCTTTGAGGTTATAACCGGAGTTGAAAAGTACGATGGCGTACTTCCGGCTGCAAAGGATGTTGTTCCCTTTGATATGAGAGTTGAAGCTGTGGAAATTGAAAACAAGCTCGGCTACGAGGATGCACTCGAGAAGGGTGTACAGTCAGTAGAAATTTCCTGGAACTCCTATATGTATCCCGATGAAAACCAGCTTCATATCAGTTACCCCTACTTCTATGTAACATATAACACAAAAATGCTTGATTCCATTATATCAAACCCCGAATTTGAGGCTATGGATGAGGAATATAAGCAGGCGGTTATTGAGATGTATGAGAACGAATATGAAATGAGATATTGCGACACCACCGCACATCTTATAGACAATTCAGTTTATCTTCCCCTTCGTCAGCTTATGGAAAACGCAGGCTATGAGGTTTCCTGGGACGGTGAAGCAAGAAAAGCGTATGTTACTGTTGGTGGTGTGAAGATTGAAATGACAGGCACTATCATTAATGATAGAACATATGTAAAGGTTCGTGACTTTGAAAAGCTTGGTGCTACTGTGGAATATAGCGAAGATTTCTACTACGAGGACGCATACAACGACTTTGATAAGGATTGTCGTGCAGTAATTATATTCGCAAAATAATTTTTTGGGGGCATTGAAAAATGCCCCTTTTTATATATTTATTTATAGCAAAAAATGCAAAAACTTATTGACAACTCCAATTTTGTGAGATATACTTTTTATATACTTTGATAAAAGGAGCACAGAACTATGGATATTAAAGAGAAAATTGAAGAGATTGTCGAAAAGGTAAAAGCTGACAAGAACCTTTTTGAAAACTTTATGAAGGAACCTGTAAAGACTGTTGAGAAGCTCATCGGAGTTGACCTTCCCGACGACCAGATTAAAAAGATTGCAGAGGCGGTAAAGGCAAAGGTTTCAGTTGATGAAATCGGAAAAAAGCTGGGCGGTCTCGGAAAACTTTTCGGTAAATAATAAAATATGAAAAAAGATGCACCCCGAAAGAATTTGGCTCTTTCGGGGTGCTTAATTTGTTTTGTTGTTTTTTTATCTCAGTGCAGAGCTTGAGTTAATCATAGTTGTACTGTAAAGGAACAGCACATCTGCATTTTTGAAGTTTGCAAAACCGCCTACAAATTCCGGATTCATATATCTTATATCAAGAAGTGTAACCTTTGAATAGTTGTCAAGGAAAAGAGGTGCAATACTGCTTCCGTAGGAGTCACGGAAGATTATAAGCTCTTTGCCTCCCTTGTTTTTGGGATTTTCCATTGATATTGCCGCACAAGCACCGGAAAGGAATACTTCATAGGGGTCCTTTGATGTGAGCTTTTCAAGGTTGTATACTCTTTCAGCATTCTCATCGTAGTTCTTCGGGTCTGTGTACTTTTTTTCGAGATTTACTGTTTTGCAGTTTTCGATTGTATCGTTTGTAAGGTAATACAAGTCGTCATACATACTTGTAAGAGCAGAATGTCCGCTGTTTACGCCCCTGAATTCCACATCTGCTTTTACTTTTGTAAATTCCGAGTTGTACTTGTTACCCATAGCTTCGGAAATTCTCTTTGCAACAGGGATTATGTTTTCCTGACGCCAGTGGGTATCTGTGAGATAAAAGTCGGAAAGCGAAAGCAAGTCTGTTACATCAATATGCTCGGCATAGGGCATACCTTCGTTGATAAGCGAGAAAAGCTCTGTGTAATCAAGTAAGGGGAGCTTGTCTCCGTCACGCCAGGGGAAATATGCTTTATCGGGAACTGTTACAGCATATACCTTGCAATTTGAGTTTTTGAGGTATCGGTCATAAATTCTCTGGAATTTGGAGAGGGCGTTGGAGACTGAAGCTTCGTCAATCGCCTTTTCAAGCTTCATAAGAGAGCCGTCTTTGAGGTATATTTCGTTGTTTTCCTGCTTTGAGAATATACTGTAGTTGACTCTTGCTTTTATTTCACGGAAAAGGTCTCTGAAGATAAATGTATCTGTTGTATATTCCTCAAAATCTCCGGTAAAGTCGCCGTCGACAAAGTTGTCAACGGTAAATTCCGGCTTTTCTGCCGCAGGTCTTCTTTCGCTGTCAATATAGCTTTTTTTAGGCAGTACAGCATTGAAAACCGAGAGTCCAAAAAGAAGTGCCAGAAGAAAACAGGCAGGAATTACATAGCTTGTTTTTTTGTTATTATTCATTTTATCCTACCTCCTTATCAGAATCTGAAGTAAAGGAACGGGTTAAAGGAACCGTCCACGAGATATGCGGTAACGGTTATAAGAAGTATTCCGCAGAGAATCATCTGTACATATGGCATTTCCTTAACCTTTTTCTTGTATAATTTTGAAATCGGCATTGCGGCTATAATTCCTATTATGAAAATCACAGCATAGCTTCTGAGAGTATACAGTGTTTCTACTCCTAACAGGCCGTTTGTTCCAAAACCAAAGAGCATTGCAATTCTTTTTCCTGCGTAGGAGAAATTTTCTGCATCAAATATGATGAATGAAATAATTACTGCAAGAAGAGTATATATGTGGGAAACAAAAGAGGGGAGTCTTTCGAGAAATTTACATATAAACAGTTTTTCAAGAACAAGAAGTATTGCAAAGTAAAGTCACCATACAACAAAGGTCATACTTGCTCCGTGCCAG
>JAFWWX010000127.1 GCA_017517985.1 Clostridia bacterium
TATCGCCCATGTTACCGAATGCCATCATCTGTACGTTAACAGCGGTACCCCAAGAATAAGGAATATCGTTGTCTCTTCTGTATACATTAGCTCTGGGGTTATCCCAAGAACGGAATACTGCTTCAACAGCACCCATGAGCTGTTCCTTGGGGTCTGTGGGGAAGTCGGAGCCGATCTTAGCCTTGTATTCAGCCTTGAACTGAGCAGCAAGTTCCTTAAGGTCGTCAGCTGTGAGTTCAACGTCAAGCTTTACGCCCTTTTCTTCCTTCATTTTGTCGATAAGTTCTTCAAAGTACTTCTTACCAACTTCCATAACTACATCAGAGTACATCTGAATGAATCTTCTGTAGCAGTCGTAAGCCCAACGAGCATTGCCGGACTTCTTAGCCATAACTTCAACAACGTCTTCGTTAAGACCGAGGTTAAGAATGGTATCCATCATACCGGGCATGGATGCTCTTGCACCTGAACGAACAGATACGAGAAGGGGGTTTTCATGGTCACCGAACTTCTTGCCGGTGATTTCTTCCATCTTACCGATGTATTCGATAATCTGTGCTTCGATTTCGGGGTTGATCATCTTGCCGTCTTCGTAGTACTGTGTACAAGCTTCTGTAGAGATTGTGAAGCCCTGGGGAACGGGAAGACCGATTTTTGTCATCTCAGCAAGGTTCGCACCTTTACCGCCGAGAAGCTCACGCATGTTTGCATCACCTTCGGTAAAAAGGTATACATACTTCTTTGCCATTTTGAGTTTCCTCCTAAAATTATAATGAAGTGTTTATTCACTCGCACCGGTTATTATAACACATTTTATTACCTATTTCTATAGTATTTTGATTTTTTTACAAATTTTAGATTTTTTTTACATTATGCCAATATTTCTTGGAATTTTATTAAAACAGAAACGGCAAATTTGGGAAATTTTTATATTAAATTTGCATAATTGCACAAAAACATCATAGTAGCTGTTAATTTGAATTGCAAAAATCAAGGCTTTTTGTGTCCGGACATTAAACATTATCGTACTTTGCGTTATGATTTCGGAGAATTGTTGCCGGAGGGGTGAAAATTCAAGCATAAAAAATCTGCGATTTTACAAATTCTTCTTGCATATTTCTGTATTATCTGTTATTATATATAATGATATAATATAATTGGTTTTTCTGTCAATGAAAAACTGCAGTTAAAGAAAGGTAAAAAACGATATGAGCGCAATTAAAGCGGTATTTTTGGGGATTATACAGGGTCTTGCGGAGTTTCTGCCGATTTCAAGTTCGGGGCATCTGGCATTTTTTCACAATATTTTCGGCACTGAAACAGGAAGAATGAGCTTTGATTTGCTTTTGCATCTAGGTACTCTCGGTGCTGTATGTATCGTTTATTATAAGGATATATGGAAGCTTATACTTGCCTTTTTCTCTCTTTGTAAAAAGATTTTTGCAGAAAAATTTAGATTCCGCAATATAAAACTTACATCAGATGAAAAATTTCTTATTATGATTGCCGTAGCTCTTATTCCGCTGGTTATCGGCGCGCTTATAGAGGATGCGGTGGAATTCGTGGGAATGTACACGGTTGCAATAGGTGTTTTGTGGATTGTCAACGGAATACTACTGTTTGTCTCTGACAGAATTGCTGAAAAGCGCAAAAAAGATGCCGTTGAAATATCAGAAAAAAACAAAACAATTTTTAATGCGCTCAAGGTTGGATTTTGTCAACTTGTTGCAATTTTTCCAGGAATTTCTCGTTCTGGAATGACTATAACCGGAGGGCTTCTCTGTGGATTTGACAGAGAGTATGCGGTGAAATTTTCATTTATACTCTCAATTCCTGCAATACTCGGTGCAAATATTCTGTCAATAAAGGATTTCACAGCAATACCGGCATCCGACATAATTCCATATATTCTCGGAATGATAGCGGCACTTCTTTCGGGACTTGTCGCAATAAAGCTTCTGCGATACATTTCAAAGAGAAAAGATTTCAGAGTATTTTCTGTATACTGCATAGCCTTGGGTGTTTTAGCCATTATACTTGGGATTGTAAAGTAAAGGACACGATAAAAATAAAAGTTATGGCGTTGCCATTGAATCGAAAGGAACTGTAAAATGTCAAAGGATAAGAATAATAAATCCAACAAAAAAAAGAATGACGGAAAGGGGGCTTCGTCGTCATTTTTCGGACTTTTCCACAGCTCAAAGGAAAAGAAGACCGATGAAGTGGCGCGCGAAAAAAAGCCCTATGACGAAAATGCCGTACATAATATTATAGCTCCATATGCGATAGCTTTTCTTGGCATATTCCTTATCGCTGCATTCATTTTCAGTAAATATATGAGCATAGTCGGAATGATAGCGTCTTCATTACTGGGACTTTTCGGAATTGCTATGTGGCTTGTTCCGCTTGTTATGTTTTTTGTCGCTGCAAACTGGAAGAATGATGCGCCTAAGGGGCATGTCAAGTTGAGATTTATCTGTATGGGAATATGTCTTATATTCTTGTCCGCACTTATGACACTTGTAATCATGCCTGATATTTCGGAAGGTGTTCCGAAGGGCTACAGTGGAATGGTTGTGTACCTTTGGGAAACAGGAAAAACCTTCTTTGGCGGCGGAGTTGTGGGTGGACTTTTCTATCTGTTGCTTGAGGCAATCTGCGGCAAAGTGGGATGTGGTATTATTACAGGCTTTGTAACTGTAATTTTCATTTTCTTGATTTTCGGCATTACACTTGGCGATGTTGTATCATTTATAGGCAGAAAAATCAAGTCATTTACAAGAGAAATTTCCGATGCCCATGCGCAGAAAATGGAAGAACGCAGTGCAGGCGTAGAAAATGGAACAAAAACTAAACCGAAATTCAAAGCACGCAAAGGCTCGTCTGTTGAGGAGCTCTGTATTGAGGATAATGACGAGGATACTGATATAGAACTGAATCCCGGTGATAAGAGCAATATTGTTCCGACTCCCGGAGAAACTCCCGGAGAGCGTGACTTCCTTGCAGACTTTTTAACGGAGGATGAGGATACAGCTCCGGTAGGCATTGGCGTTAATAACATCCCTTCCGGAAAGAATTCTGGTTCTGATATTGACGATATTTTCTGCGAAGATGCGGTTATAGAAGGCTCCGGCTCTGCAATAAGTGCAAAGGATCTGGCAGGTAAAAATCTTTCCGGCGACGATAATTCAGAGGATGACGAAGATATTCCTTTTGACATA
>JAFWWX010000128.1 GCA_017517985.1 Clostridia bacterium
AATCACCTCCGCATATTAAGCTTTTCTTTTTTTAGCATCATATAGTTTCTTGTCACAATGTTTGATAAGGTCATCAATGCTTTTGTCTTTCCTTGTATCAAATCTTGAATATCCGAGCGAAACAGAAAGAGGATACAGTTTTTCCTTTCCTACAAAACTGATTAAATCTCTTAATTCGGCAATGTAAGAAGAAATATCTCTTTCTGCTATACAAACAAATTCATCACCGCCGATACGATATATGTCAGCTTTTTTGCCAACAGTTTTTAGAATACAATCGGCAACTGTTTTTATTGCATCGTCACCCGTGCGATGTCCGTATGTATCGTTTATACATTTAAGTTTGTCAAGGTCCACGATGACAACCATTATGTTATCAAGTCTTGCATTTACTTTATTGAGTTTTTCAAGCTTTTCTTCATATGCGTTACGGTTATATACACCCGTCATCGCATCAGTATAAGCAAGTTTGAAAAGCTTTTCAGTTTCTTTGTTTCTCATATTGACCTCCATAAATTACGGGCAGAGCTTTTACACTCTGCCCGTTATGATAATTATTCAATTACTTCAACTGATTTCAGGCGAACATTATGCCTTTTATTCGGGGCAAATGTAAGCTTTACTCTTGAACCCATAGGTATTTCAGGGATACCAAGATAATTGCCCGGCTCTGTAAAAGCAGTAGTCATTATCTTTCGTCCGTCATCGAAATCAACATAGGCAATTATGTTACTTTTTTTGCCCCATTTCTTGCAGACAAGTGTACCCGTGAACGTGCCTTCCTGCTCGTTAAACTCATATTCTTTTCCATCAAAATCAAGTTCTGCAAACTGATTTCTTGAATAAGCTCTCATAGTTTTATTCCTCCTTGTTTTGTAATTGTTTGAACATTATGCAACTTTGCCCGTTATGCAAGTGAAGATAAGGACAGTTAGGCTCTTTGCTATCCAATAGCAAACTGTCTGCACCCGTTTTACAATTAGGGCAAAGATTTGAGTTAAACTTTTGATTTTTCATATTATCCTTCTCCCGGTTTTGTACTCATTAGCTTGTAGAGTTCCGTGTCTGTTGGGAAGTCATTTACAAAAGGCACGATAGAGCCACCGACTTTGATAAGTCCACGTCCGGCTCCTGCGTTTGTAATATAACTCATCTGTGTATCAGAAATATTTAAGAGTTCCGATAAATCCTTTCTATCTGAAGGCGATTGATTGAGCATCAGCAGAAATTCGCTATTGGAAAGCATACCTCTTGCAGTTTCATTGAGCAGACAATCGGATATGTTCTGTGTGATACCCGTAAGCAGACCGCCGTATTTTCTGAAACGCTTCCAAGCCTTCAGCAAGAAGTCAGCACTATACTGATTCTTGAAGAAAAGGTGAGCTTCGTCAATGTAAACTCTTGTATATTTGCCTTTCTTTCTGTTTTCGATTACACGGTTCATAATGTTATCGAGCATAATCAAAAGACCGATTGATTTCATCTGTTCGCCAAGCTCCAATATGTCATAGCTTATAATTCGCTTATTGACATCAACATTACTCTGATGTGCAAAGGCATTTAAGCTACCCGTTGTAAACATTTCAAGACAGAGAGCAAGGTCGTGAGCTTCAGCTTCAGGTTGATTTAAGAGTTCATCACGGAGCTGCATAAGTGTAGGTTCTTTATCAGTTCTGCCGTTCATATAGTCCGCAAATACTCTGATAGTACAACGGTCAATGATTGACTTATCTTTAGCACCTACACCGCCACCCATACGGGATGAGCCACTCTTTAACAGTTCGTCAAAGATAGAAATAAGAAGCTCTGATTTCATTGATACCGGGTTTTCATCTTCCACATCTTTATTGATTGCCATTGCGTTAATATGGTTAGATGAAGATACAGAGAGCTTGATGTTTTCACCGCCCAAGTTCTTTATAAGCGGAGCATACTCACGCTCAGGATCAATTACGATAATATCGTCTTTAGAGAATATTGCGGCCAAAGCTATCTCAAGCTTTGATGCAAATGATTTACCCGAACCTGATACACCAAGTACAAAGCCGTTACCATTAAGGAGCAACTTTCGGTTACACATAAGCAGGTTATGTGATATTGCATTGATACCGTAGTACAATCCGCCCGGATCAATAATCTCTTGTGTTTTATACGGCATCAATACTGCCGTGCTTTCGGTTGTAAGAGTTCTAACCGCCTTAATCTTCATAAGTCCATACGGAAGAACTGTATTAAAACCATCCTCTTGCTGATACCTGAGTATTGCAAAGTTGCAAAGGTGCTTTCTGCCGATAGAGAGAAGTGTTTCCGTATCGTTGTTAAGCTCATCAAGAGAATCTGCCACATGAACGAGAGTGACGGTTACAAACATCATTCTTTGGTCACGGGTAGTTAAGTCATCTAAGAACTCTTTGATTTCTTTTCGCATCTGTTCCATTTCATACGGAATGTTTGCAGAAAAGTTATTATTCATATTCTGTTTTTGTTGCCATTTGGTGATGTCAGTTTCAATAGCAAGGAGCTTTTTCTGAACCTGCTTAACTGCATCATCTGTTGCTATTGGCTGAATGTCAACAGACAACATCATACTGCGTGAAAAATCCGTCAGTTCTGAAAGCATACTGTCTTTCAAAAATGACGGATACTCTTTTAAGAATATAACTCTTGCAAACTTTTCTCCCATACGAATATGGTCGCTTTTGAACTCTATACTGTCCGGGCAAATCTTGTCTTTGAAATGCTTGCCTTTAGCAATAGCTTTCTTCATATCAAACTCAAATTCGCCCGCATCACCATTACGAAAGAAATCATAAAAAATACGAAGTCTTTCTTTGTATCCAAGCTCCGTAGTTTTAGAAGATAATTTTGCATAGTCCGCAGTTAAGTCATTACCAACACGGGTAAAAAATGTTCTTGATTCTTCGACATTCTTTTTCTCGGAAGATATAGTAATAAACTTATCGTGAACTATGTTATTACTGTCTGCCATTTTATCGCTGAAAATCTCTGCAAGTTCCTCTGCATACACCTTGTAATTTTCTTCTCCGTTTGGTGTCGCAAGACTTGAAAGAACTTCTTTGCTTAACTGTCTGTTAAACACACTTATCTTTGCCATTGCATCAGTAGGCAGACCGTTTATGAGTGCAGAGTGAGCAAGAAACATAGAGAGTTGGTCATCGTCTGAAGCTACTGCATAATTCACATCAGAAAACCTCCATGTTTTAGAATAAGTGTGTCCGCATTTGAAGATTCCGTCCTTATATAATCTGTCAATCGGTATTGATTGCTGAACTGTTTTCGGGATTCTTCTTTTTTCCTTTTTTGTTTTTTTCTTTCCGAACAGAAACATCTTTTAATACCTCCTTGTAAGCTTCATAAATATAGTTTTCGCTCTTGTATGTGCGAACTCCTGAACAGAGAAATTCGCTATAAATATATGCCACTACAAACTGTTCAAAGTTCATTCCGTTGTAGTTGAAGAACCCTGCTGCAGCAAGAGGTGCCGCACATACAATACAAAGCCAAGACACGGTTTCCTTATCTAAAACACCTTTGAGTCCAAAATAGATACCAACTGCTGCTCCTACTGCTCCGAGAGAACACATGAACTGTCGCATTGAAAGTCCCATAAACAGACTTTCGTGGTAATCTTTAATTTCTTTGTTTATACGAATTTCCAAAGTTCATTACCTCCTTATCTTTCCGGCTCGTTTTTTTGCGGAGCTTTCGGCTGAATATCCGTAGGCTTTCTACCGTCCTTTGGCTTAATAAAATCAATCTTGTCGCATACCGACATTGTTTGATGTGTAAGAGGTCTTTGCCAAGATTTATGAGTCGGTGCCCACTTGAATCCGTTCTTCTTGAGAATTTCAATCTGTTCGTCCGAAGGCTTTTCAGGGAAGTTGAGCTGAAGTCTGTTATTTGCAAGGTTGACTACCGCTTCGCCACCGTTAAACTCCCAACTCTTAAAAACAGTTTCAGGTTTTGTCTGTATTCTTTCAATAACTGCTTTAAGTCTGTCGATCTCCTTGCGGTTTTCCGTAAAGAACTGACCGGGATATGGTGTAGCCTGACCGTCTTTAACTCTTTTATCAAGCACCATAGCCGTTTCATTCGGCACTTCGGGATGACCGAGAGTTGTATTGTTTTCTTTGAAATAATCATTTACCGACTGCATATAGGTAAGTCTGCTTTCGAGCATTTCAATATTCTCCTGAAGCTTTATTACCGCATCAAATTCATTACTTTTAATTACATTGTTAAACATAGATTATATCCTCCTTTATGTTCCAAGCATTTCTTTAATAATTCTGTCTGAACCCTTAATAAGTCCGACCAATACAAGCATATTGAAAATTACTTCTCCGATATATTTCCATATCATCGTTACAGTAGTTATGCTCGTATCAAGTGTTGGCGTACTTGAACTTGAAAAGGCAGAGAAGATTATACACGCAAGTACAATTACTGCACCTTCCAAACATACACCTACATAAGATTTTACAAAATGTTTTCCCATTTCTGCCGTTGTTTCTCCGGCGAATGTTGCAAGTGGTACGGGAGCAAGCGCCGTGTACATATATAGTCTGAAAAATCTTCCGTAAACCGACATTATCATAATGAATGACATTATGGTTATAAAAAGACTTCCCAAGATTGTAACAAGCCACAGAGGGATGCTTGCCCAAAAGCCTGCATCTTCTACCGCAGTTTCAATAGCTGCCGGTAGTGACACAGATGCACCGCCAACACCACCTAAAGAACCTGCTATCTGAGAAACAACACCACCGCAGATAGTATATAAAGCCACCATTAAATCCATTGCATAAGTAATGGCAACTTTGGCCGCTACAAAACGGATAAAGTGCCTGAGTGCATATTCCGGTCTTTGAAAATCACGGAAGGATGCCGTACTTTTGAATATAGACATAGCAAAAAAGAGAACAAGCAAGCCAAGACCGATAGCTTGAAGTCCTCCGTTAATGCCTTGAACAACCGACCAAACTGTTCCACCCTTAAAGTGTTCAGGTGAGGTTGTTACCAAAGTCCATATTTCAGCCATTTTATCGTTCCAAGTAGCAAACGCATTTTCCAAGTTGGCAACAATCCAATTATCGCTCAAAAGTATTCACCTCCTTAAAGGATACTGCCACCCATAAGGGCGGCAGTATAGCAGAACCTATTACATAATCATATCAAGTATATCTTTTGCAAATGCGATAATTACACCGCCGAAGAATGTAAGAAAACCGTTGGCTCTCTGCGAAGCATCGTGAGATTTAAGTGATAGACCAATCTGCACAATACCGAAGCCGAGCAAAATAAGACCGATTGCTTTGATTGCAGAGAAGATAAAGTCAGACAAGCTATTGATTGTATCAAGCGGACTTGCGGCAAACACGGTATTTGTCATAAGACACATTACCACCGCCATAATCATAAGCACCATTTTTGACTTCTTCAAAATCTTAGTAGCCTTTTCAATGTTGTTGTTCTTTTTCATAACAAAGTTACCTCCATAGTTTAGATTTGATTTTTTTAATGAATGATTGTTTTTCCTTTGGTTGTTCGGTTTCTTCCGTTTCAGGCTCTACGGGTAAATCTACAAAGGATATACCGGAGCTTTGAATAAACTTTTCATCAATTACCACATCATCAGGAGCAGTAAACTTATTAGCCATATTTTTTCTGAAATATTTGCCTTGCTTATTATGGGTATAAGGAACTGCACCGCCATCAGCAGTTAATTTGATATTTGGATGCGAAAGAATGTCGAACTTCTTATCCATAATCGGCTTTTCGCCACGAATAAAAATAAGTGCGTTACTGTTATCAAGTAAACGCACTTCGTCAAGTGTAAGAAGTTCTCGTCCGGCATTTTGGTAATTGGTATTACTACTGCCGTGTGAACCTCTTGTGATTCCTCTTGTTCTTGTGTCAATGGTTTCTTTACCGAGCATTTTTGAAATGTATTCGTGAGTGGATTGCTCATTGCCGCCAAGATATAGCATTGTATCGCAGTTACCGACCAAGCTCTCCCAACTGTCCTTAAACAATGCCTTTAACTGTGCCATATTCTGAATGATTATACTTACAGAAATTCGTCTTGAACGCATTGTTGCAAGCAATCTTTCAAAGTTATCAGGAAGGGCAACATTGGCGAACTCATCCATTACGAAGTGAACCGGGATTGGCAACTCTCCGCCGTGTTTGTGGTCTGCTCTGTAATATAGCTCCTGAAAAGCTTGTGTGTAAAGCATACCAACAAGATAGTTAAATGAGTTGTCATTGTCGGGAATAACACAGAAGATTGCTTTTTTCTTTTCTCCCATGCTGCCGAGGTCAAGATTATCATAAGATGTCATTCTTGCAATTTCGGGGAGATTGAAAGCAGCAAGTCTTACTGCCGCAGAAATCAGGATTGATTTTGCAGTTTTACCGCTTGCTTGCTTAAATATCTTATATTGCTTGAGTGCGATATGTTCCGGGTTTTCATCTTCCAAACCCTGAAACAGTAAATCAACGGGAGATTGATATTCGTCATCATCTTCCATAGCTGCCGCATTTTCGATTAAGAACATAAGCATTTCAAAATTCTGTTCTTCAGGCGGAGCTTCGTGCAAGAGATAAAGCATTAAAGCAGTATCGAGTGCAATTTCTGATTTTTCCCAAAAGGGATCGTTCTGTTGTGCGTTCTTCGGAGTGGTATTCTGTATAAGGTTTGTTATGAGTTTTATAACATCTTCATCTGTACGGATATAAGTAAATGGATTGTACCCGTCAGAATTAGAGGGAGTTATCAGATTAAATACCTTTACATCATAACCTTTTTCCAACAAAAGCGGAGCAACAGAGCGAAGCATTTCACCTTTTGGATCTGCGATAATAAAAGAGGTGTTGCATTGCATTATGTTTGGTTTTGCATAGAACCGTGTCTTACCTGCACCTGAACCACCCACAACTAAAACATTTAGATTTCGTCTGTGTTTTTTGGCATTCAGACCGATTCGCATTGTCTGTGAGAAAAGAAGGTTATTAAACCTTTCTTTGTGGTCTGCGTACCTTTTAACAATCTGAGATACAACACCCCATTTTGCAGAGCCGTGTTCTTCGCCCGGTCTGCGATTTTCTCTTGAAGAAAAGTAAACACCAACACCCATAGCATAGAAGAATAAAAAAATGAGTACGGTCTTTAGACTATACTCAGTAAATGTTATCTTCATTGGATTCTCAAGTGCTATTGTAATTCTCTCCAAGAGTTCAAACAGTTTATTTCCTTCCTGATAGCATCCGGCGAATAGTAAAGCAAGCCATATCACTACGGGAGAAAGACATATAAACACAATTATAAGAGTTTTGGTTTCATTCTGTCTGTTGTTCAACTTGTGTCACCACGAATATACTTGAATTTCAAGATAACCACCTCCTTAAATTGAAAAGAGGGCGATTTTTTCAAATCACCCTCAATCCGTCTTATTGTTTATTAAATTTCTGATTGTAAAGCTTCATCATGGCTTCAAGCCTTGCGTTTTGCTGCACCCAAAGGTCTGTGACGGGTGCAATTAAAGTTTCGCCATTAGCGGTCAATAATACTACATGATTTCCGATAACCTCTCTTGCAACAATACCTGAGTCAATCTGTTGCTCGGATAAACCGTCTTTGATTTTCCACTTTGCCCACACAACTGAGTTTTCATCAAGTGTGATTTCGGTTATTCTTTCGACCTGCTCTCTCGGTGTAGTGTACCAACCTTCAAATTCATAACCTTCTTTTGTCGGGATGTAATCATTAAGGTTTACCTTTGTTCCACGAGGGAGTTCAAGAGGTCTGAAAGTCGAGCCACCGTCTGTTGCAAAGAATAAGTATCTGTTTGCATATACAATGTTGTAATATCCGATTGGTAAATCCTCTGTTGTGTCGCAAGCAAACGCCGTTGTTCCTGCAAGCATCATAACCGCCATTACTAAACATAAAAATCTTTTTGTCATAAATATTCCTCCTTAAAAAGAATTGGTTTGTTTGGTTTCCTGATTTCATTATATCGACATTTTTCAACAAACACAAAAAATTTTGGGAGAAAAAATTTTTTTGACAAATTCAAAGGGGCAACCTTTGAAAATTGCCCCTTTGTGAAAGCTCTTATTTTACCCAATTTTCAGCATCTTTGTTTGCTACGCCGAGGTGAGTGTTTGCAGCTTCCATAATGTCGTAGTATGCCCAATGAGAATTATTCTTGAGGTCTGTGAACTTATTGAGAGTTGACACATTCTTGTTGATATAATCTTCATCAGGAGTTCTGTTAGTTGCGTGATTTGTTACTGTAACAACTTCAGCTCTTGTAATGTTGTTATCGCCCTTAAAGGTTCCGTCTGCATAACCGTTGAGCCAACCAATGTGTTTTGCATAAGCAATGTCAGAGTATGCCCAATAGCTCTTTGTAAGGTCTTTGTAGTTTACTGTGTAATCGCTCTTTTTAACATCGTTAAAGAGGTCATAGTAGCGAACTGCCATTGTAACAAATTCAGCTCTTGTTACTGCATCATCAGGTCTGAATGTTCCGTCTGAATAGCCTTTAATGATGTCATACTTTTCAAGATAACCGATGTACTTGTAGCACCAATCATTTGATTTAACATCAGAGAATGTAGCCTTGCCGGAAACAGTTTCGCCTTTTTCTTCTGCAATAAGTCTTGCGAAGATTGCTGCAGCTTCACTTCTTGTCATATCGTTGTCTGCTCTGAATGTTCC
>JAFWWX010000129.1 GCA_017517985.1 Clostridia bacterium
ACTTATGTCAATATTTCTATTATTGCCTTAATTTTTTTGTTAAGATTTCTACATATTTATAATAGATGATATTATGTTTATCATTATAGAAAAAATTAATTTAATTTTCTTGACTTTCAACATAAACAGTGTATAATATATATATTGTGGGAGGTATTATTATGAAAAAGATTTCTTCCTTTTTGATTTGTTTTAAAAATAAAATAAATAGTATTACTTTAATAAAAAGCTTCGCAGGCAAAATTAAGACATATGCTGAACTGCATCCATATAAATTACATCTTCACATCTCACTTTTCCTTGCATTATTTGTTGTTATTACCGTACAATCCTTTGAGTGTTTTTCTATTTTTGGTGGTTTTACTTTTATTTTTAAAAACACATATTTTTTTATTATAAACTATCTGATAGTTTTTCTGATACTTGCAACTGCTTTCTTTTTTAGAAGGCGTGTCGTTTTACTATCACTGTACACAATCCTATGGACTGTTCTTGGACTTGCAAACTTCATTGTTATGCTACACCGTCCTATGCCTATTGCCGCAATTGATTTTGTCGTTATGACTACAACTATGGACATAATCCCTCATTATTTTTCTGTTTTTCATATCATTTTATGTGCCGTGGGTATTGTAGCATTTATTTCTCTTTTTACATACTTATTTATAAAATCAAAAAAACACATATGTAATTTTAAACAGGCAATCTCCCCCTTTGCGTGTTCTGCAATTTTGCTATTTATATTCTTATTTGGTGGCTCTTTAACGGGCAATCTAAAAGTATCATACAATGATGTAAATGCCGCATATAACAACCACGGATTTATATATTGCTTTACATCTTCATTTTTGGCAAAGGGTATTTCAAAGCCCGCTGATTATTCTTCAAACAATATTACTGACATACTTAGTAAATATGAAAATGTAAAATCCGAAAAAACAATTAAGCCAAATATTATTGTTTTACAGCTTGAATCATTTCTTGATACCTCAAAATATGAAAAATATCCTTTAAAGTCCGACCCTATCCCTAATTTTCACAAAATATGCGAACAATTCGGAGAAGGCTCACTTGTTGTTCCGTCAAACGGAGGCGGTACGGTTAATACTGAGTTTGAAGTTTTAACAGGTATGAACCTTGAGTTTTTTGGCACTATTGAATATCCATATACAACTGTACTAAAAAATAAAACCTGTGAGTCCGCAGCTTATATACTTGACGAAAACGGCTATACATCTCACGCAATACATAATCACACCGGTGTATTTTATGCGAGAGATCAGGTTTATCCAAACCTGGGATTTGATACATTCATTCCGATCGAATTTATGCAATACGAAAAAACTGAGACCGGCTGGGCCAAAGATACTGCAATATTGCAGAGCATCAGGGAGTCCCTTGAAAGCACCCCTGGTACAGATTTTATATTTGCGGTAACCGTTCAAGGACACGGTGCATACTCAAGCGAGGATAACTCAAAATTGCCCTATAAAATCAAAGGAAAAGAAAATCTTTCCGGAAGCGATTTTCGTAAAGCCTCTATGTACGAATACTACTGCAATCTTTTGTCAGAAACAGACGCTGTAATAGGTGAGCTTTTTGATTATGTTATGAACAGTAACGAAGAATTTGTGGTTGTTCTGTACGGTGATCATCTTCCCTCTCTTGACTTTGACTCGGAGCTTTATGAATATCAGTCGGATTATATGACAACATACACCGTATTTTCAAATATTACGGATAAGTTTTCTTATGAATTTACACACGAGCTTCCTTCCTACCGTCTTATGTCAACTTTATTTGAGGAGCTTGGAATTGACAACGGAATTATAAATAAAATAAACAGAAGATATACTGATGCCGATTATGAGAGCAGCCTTAAAGATATTCAGTACGATATGCTCTATGGCAAAGGTTTTTCCTATAACGGAAAGCCTTACGAACGTAAGGATATTCAATTCGGATGTAATAAAATAGTAATAAACTCAGTTGTATACAACGACGGCTTTTTAACACTACGAGGAGAAAATTTCACAAAAGAATCTGAAATAAACATTAACGGCCGCGAACGCGAAACAGGATTTGTTGATAGCTCAACAATAGTATGTGCTTGTTCGGAAATTGACCAAGAAGACATTATAAGTGTTTGCCAGACTGCTGTTGATGGCAAAAAACTGCATGAGATCTTCTACACTCCCGACAACTGATAAAATTTAAAGACTTGCATGATTCTAAATCGTGCAAGTCTTTTTTATGTCCTGTGTTACATATAAGATTTCTGTTTCAATTTTTTACTTTTATAAAAATAGACACGCATCACCAAAGGAGAAAAATCTGTATTCATTTTCAACTGCGATCTTATACATATTCAGTACCTCCTCTCTGCCTGCAAAAGCTGAAATCAGCATTATAAGTGTACTTTGCGGAAGATGGAAGTTGGTAATAAGGCTGTCAACCGCTTTGAATTTATAACCGGGATAAATAAAGATTTCCGTATTATCGGATTTAGCTGTCAACATTCCGTTTTCATCAGCATTTGACTCTATCGTTCTGCAGGAAGTTGTACCTATGCAAAAAATTTTTCCGCCGTTTCTCTTTACTTCATTAAATATTTTTGCACTTTCCTCGGAAACCGAGTAAAATTCGCTGTGCATTTTATGATGCTTTATGTTATCCTCGTGAACAGGTCTAAATGTGCCAAGTCCAACATGGAGAGTAACCGGAATTACTTTTATTCCCTTTGCCTTAATATCTTCAAGAAGTTCCTTTGTAAAATGAAGTCCGGCTGTGGGGGCAGCACTTGAGCCTTCGTGTTTTGCGTAAACTGTCTGGTATCTACCCTTTTCTGCTGTTCTCTCGTGAATATACGGTGGAAGAGGCATTTCACCTATCTCGTCAAGCAGTGCAAAAAATTCGCCCGTATATTCAAAGTCAACAATTCTGTTTCCGTCATCAAGTATTTCCACAACTTTTGCCTTCAGCTTTCCGTTGCCTATCTCAATTACAGTTCCAACAGGTGCTTTCCTTGCGGGCTTCATCAGCACCTCCCAGGTATCCTTTTCCTTTCTTTCAAGAAGAAAGACCTCAATGATACTGTCGCCAAGCTCGTCTGTCAGCTCACCTTTTGTATTTTTTATTCTTCGTTTTCCAAAAAGTCGTGCCGGAATTACCTTTGAGTTGTTTATAACTATTGCATCTCCCGGATTCATATATTCAATCACATCGCAAAAATGCCTGTGAGAAAGCTCTCCGCTTTTTCTATCCATAACAAGAAGCCGTGACATATCACGCTTTTCTGCAGGACTCTGAGCAATCAACCTTTCCGGAAGCTCATAGTCGTATGAGGATAAAAGAAAAATTTCGTCATTGGTAGTCATATATAAACATCCTTATATTAATTTATTCTGAATATAACAAGCATATCTCTTGTACTGTTTACCTCACAGTCGTTATCAAGAATTGCCTTATTTCTGTCTTTTGAAAATCCTATTTCAAAGCCACCGCATTTAACCTTCAACGGAATATCCGGAACTTCAATTTGCCGTATTTTGATACTTCCTTTAATACACTTGAGTTGAATATAGTCAATACCTCTCTCAATAAATCCAAAGAAGTTATCAAAGCACACAACACCTCTGAACACACCCCTCTGTGCAAAATTCATATTTGGACAAAATTTATAGGATTTATTGTAAGCATCTATTTTCTGCCCACAGGATATACCAAGGAGTGAGTAGTTTACCGATGTAGCAGCATTATCGAATTCGTTTTTTGTATCATTCAACAGATTTCCTACAGTAACCTCATATTTTTTTTCAAAATCCAAAACATCGGCAAGTCCAGTAATATCAGTGTACAGATGAAAAAGTTTGTTTTCATGCGAATTTTCAGCACAAACATTTCCTGATTTAAGGGCTTCTTTGCATTTTTCATAAAGTATACTAAACTTTTCTGCGTGCTTCTTATCCTTCAAAATATCTGCCATTTCTAAGGAGGCTTTAAGCACTGCAGCATACAATTCAGAAACCAATGTGTCTGATTCTGTAATAAATTCAATTGAATCTATAATGTCATACCAGACCGAAGACAGCCACTGAAGGTTTCCACAAAGTTTAAACTCCCCATAAACTCTCAAAATATCGTATAGCTGACTTTTTATATTAACTCGGTTTTCCAAAGTACTTATTCTATACACATCACTTCTGTAATGGTTTGCTATTATTGAGCGTTCAAGATTCGGAAAAAGATACGGAATTATATATGCGTAAGAAAAATATTCAAAATCGGAGGCCTTCTCACTGTCTCTGTCAGGAACATAACAGAGTGAGCCATCATAACCTCTGACATTTAACGGTGTTTTCAAGGCTGTTATACTTGCACTTACCGCCTCAAGAATCTTTACAGGAAGTGTTGACGAGTACAAAACTTGCCTTAAAACATCCGTTTCCTCAAATAGTCTCTCCCACTGTGAAAGACAATAGTATGCACACTCATCGGCTCCCGTAAAATATCTTGAATAATAGTTTTTAATAATATTATTTTCGTAATTTTCAGTATCAGTATTATCAAAATTCATAATATTCATGGTATATGGCATATACCAGGATATTAAAAATCTCACCTTGTTTTTTTCTCCGGGATTAAGTGTAAATTCTGTTGAAATTACAGCAGTGTTACTTATATCCTTTTCCGGCTCATAAATACGGTTATCAAGATCACCGCGCAATATTTCTTCTACAAAGTCAGAAATTATGTCTTGCTTTGAATCTCTGCAAAGATGTTCAATGTATCTAATATTGTCACCGTATACGCCAATACACATTTCTCCCTGCTCGTATCTTTTTAGATTTTCCTTTGAAGACGAGAGCTTAATATATTTGATTTTATCGTTTCGGCTGTCTGAAAAACTATTGATACTGTAATCAAAAGGGTTTCTTAACACATCATAAAAAGTATACTTTATTGTTTCATTGCTGGTATTCTCAACCTCGTATTCCATTAGCGCTGCGGGAATACTTGAATCCGTGTCATTCAGCGGAATAAGTGGATTCCAGGCTGTTAGATATATCTTGCCCGGGAATTTGTCGTGAAAAAAATCAATTTCGGAAAACGGTGTGCTGACAACAAAATCACTTTCGAGAAAACTATATGTTATATCGGAATCTGTTTGAAGTAGTCTTGCATCACACATTTCCCCATCTTTCTCTGCTTTTACAGCAAAAAAAGAAAAACATTTTCCTGATTTATTATCGGTCATATTAAGCGAATCAAAACCTGTCAACGCTCCATTTGATTCAAGTCTTATACACCCTGTGCCGATTCCACCCAAGGGAATTGATATATCTCTTTTATTTTCACCGGTATATATAATTTTTTTTATAGGATAATTCAGCTCATTCATAAAGGAACTCCAAAAAAATTTTATTTAAAATATAATAACACATCCGAAAAGGAATTTCAAGTACAATAACAATAAAAAACCAAGAAAAACACGAAATCATAAATGTTAAAAGAATTATAGTTGATTTTGAGTTTATATTGATATATAATGATTTATTATTACATATACGGAGTTTAAAATGTCGCTGTCAGAAAGATTTATAAAAGCTAAACGAAAATTATTTGAAAGATATTATTTAAACCTTAACGATATGCAGAAAAGAGCTGTTTTTACAGTAAAGGGGCCTCTTCTTATTCTTGCAGGAGCAGGAAGCGGCAAGACCACTGTTCTTGTAAACAGAATCGCTTATATAATCAAATACGGAAACGCTTATTTCGGGGACACTCCGACAGACGGAATCCCGGAAGAATTTGTATCTATGCTTGAAATAGTTGCAGATGACCCCAATACTTCAAGAGAGGACATTGAACAAAATCTTGAAATGTTTGCTCTTGAACCTGCAAGTCCATGGCAGGTACTTGCCATAACCTTTACAAACAAAGCCGCAAATGAGATGAAAGAACGCCTTTCGAAAATTCTTGGCGATGACGCTCTTGATATATGGGCAGGCACCTTCCACTCTGTTTGTGTAAAGATTTTAAGAAGATTCATCGACAGGCTTGGCATTGATAACTCATTCACTATTTACGACACAGACGATCAAAAAAAACTCGTTTCAGCCTGTCTTAAGGAGCTTAATATAGACGAAAAGAATATGCCGGCAAGAAGTGTTCTTTCAACCATCAGTAAGGCAAAAGACAAGCTTATTGACTGCGATGATTTTGAGCTTAATATAAATAAACATAATATTCGTGAAGTTACTATATCAAAGATATACAGGCTTTATGAAGCAAAAAAACGTGCGGCAAACGCACTTGACTTTGACGATATTATTGTTTATACGGTAAAACTTCTTACGGAGTTTCCTGAAATACGAAAGGTTTACACAGACAAATTCAAATACGTTCTTGTTGACGAGTATCAGGATACAAACATGGCACAGTTTATGCTTGTAAAGCTGCTTTGCTCAAAAGAATGTAATGTAATGGCTGTTGGCGATGACGACCAGAGTATTTATAAATTCAGAGGAGCAACAATTGAAAATATTCTTTCCTTTGACAAAAGCTTTGAAAACGCAAAGCTTATAAAGCTTGAACAGAATTACCGTTCAAAAAGCAACATTCTCGATGCGGCAAACGCCATCATCTCAAACAACAAAGGCAGAAAAGGCAAAACACTCTGGACAAGTAACGACAAAGGTGAAAAAATCACAATCGCAAGTCTTGATACTCAGAATGACGAGGCAAGATACATCACTGATAAGATTGGCGAGCTTACGAAATGCGGTAAATACACCTACAACGACATTGTTGTTCTTTACAGAATAAACGCTATGGCAAACTCCCTTGAAACAACCTTTGCAAAAAGCGGTTTCCCCTACCGTATACTTGGTGGAGTAAGATTCTATGACAGAAAAGAAATAAAGGATATTATTGCTTATCTTTGCTTTATACAGAATCCCTCCGATATGGTACGCCTGAGAAGAATAATCAACTGTCCAAGACGAGGTATCGGCGAAACTACAGTTAATGCAATTGATGCGGTTTGTTCAAAGTACGGGATAACCCCATATATTGCAATGAGGGATGCTTTAAATTACAGTGAAATTTCAAGAAGCGCACCAAAGCTTCGTATTTTCTGCGATTTGATTGATGAATTTAGGAAAACAGCTGAAAATCAGCCACTTCCAGTACTTATTGAAAAGGTTATTGACAAAAGCGGTTATCGTCAAATGCTTCTTGATATGGGAGAGGAAGGAACAGACGATCTTGAGAATATTCAGGAACTTGTTTCAAATGCTGTAACCTATACAGAAAGTTCGGAAGAACCTACTCTTGCAGGATTCCTTGAAGAAGTTGCACTTGTTGCTGACATTGACAACTATGACAAGGATGCGGCAGCTGTAACTCTTATGACAATTCACAGTGCAAAAGGGCTTGAGTTTCCAATAGTATTTCTTCCCGGAATGGAGGAAAATATATTCCCCGGGCCAAAATCAATTGGTGAAGAAGCAGAGCTTGAGGAAGAAAGACGACTTGCATATGTAGCGGTTACAAGAGCAAAGGAAAAACTCTATATTTCCCACACCCATTCAAGACTACTTTTCGGAAGAACTTCATACAATCAGCTTTCTCGTTTTGCAAGTGAAATCCCGGATAATATAGTCAATCACGAGGGTGAACCGGGAATCAGTTATCTTCGTGGATTTGACAACGATTACTCACAGGAAAGACAGAGATTTTCCGGAACAGGTTTCTCAAGAGCAGGAAAAGCATCCCCACTTACAGACAACAGACCTTCCGGCACCAATATTTCCTCTTTTATGCCAAAGGTATCACAGGTTGCTTCCATCATATACAGTCCAGGGGATTATGTTGAACACCCGATTTTCGGCAAAGGCTTTATTATGACAACCAAAGCCATTGGCGCTGACACTCTTTATGAAATTGCTTTTGATAATGTCGGAACAAAGAAAATTATGGCAAGCTACGCAAAACTAAAACCCTGTTCAGAATAAAAATTCGGCAGTACAGTTTCGTTTCTGTACTGCCGATAATTTTTTAAAGTGAGTTCTTCTTACTTATCTTCTCATAAAGCTTTATTGAAATAATACCAATTATTATTCCTATAACGCAACCGCAAAGTACATCTGTTGGGAAATGGACATACAAATAAAGTCTCGAGAATGCAACAAGTGTTGCTATTGCTATTGCCAAATATCCTATTTTACGGTTCATATAAAACATCACAGTTGCCATTTCAAATGACGCCATCGTATGTCCTGACGGGAAAGAATAATCATCGGGAGCTTTTATAAGAAGTTCGCAATCAGTACCAAAAGGGCGCTGCCTTGCTACAATGTTCTTCAAAAACAAGTTTCCGAATATAAGCCCAAGTGTTAACGCAATACCAAGCATAATTCCATATTTTCTTGTTCTTTTAAAAACCATAAGAATTAAGGCAAGAACAATATAGAGGGCACCACCGTTACCGATTGCGGATATAATAGGCATAACATTATCAAGAAGCGGACAACTGAATATATTAACTATGGAATCAAGAACACTTCTGTCAATTGACTGTATTAACTCCATATACATTACCCTTTATCTGTTATTAAGTAATTTATTCCAAATATTTTAATTTTAAAAGCCAACGAATAATCATCGGCTTTCAGGTTTTATTTCATTTTACAGTAATCGTCGTAATATTTCTTGATTTCCTTAAGTCTTCTTTTGGGAATTGAAATGCTTTCGCCATTATCCATTATAAAGGAATCAACTGTAACATTGACAATTCTGTCCATATTGACAATACAGTTCTTATAGCTCCGGAGAAAATTTCCGTGCTTTAAGAGTCTATCTGCAACATCGGAAAAGGAAACGCTAAAAAAGCTTGAATGTCCCTGTGTACTGTGTACCTCGACACTATGGTTTCCGTAATCAACATAATATATATCCGACAGACGGATATTGACAGCATTTTTCTTGAACATAAGTGTAATTGTATTATCTGTATGCTCATAATCTGCAACTGTCATATATATTCTGCCAAGGTGTTTTATGGGGTACAATGAAATAATGTATTTGCTGTAAATGTTGTGGTTTATTTGAACAGTAAGGCAGTCCTTTTTTACCACCTCGGCATCAAGTACCTGACAAAGTTCCGATTGGCTTAATATTTCTCTCAGGGCGGCCCTTGCCTCAGCATCAAGCTCATCAAATTTTTCCGGAAACATTTCAAGAAATATTTCTTGACCCACCATAGACTCATCTTCACGATATGATATTACACGAGCAGTTTTTTCCTTTACACTTATATTCACAGTAATTTTATAAATGTGATTTAACATTTCATTACACCGAACACATTGTTCGCCGGCAATATCTGTCATAAAGATTCCTCCACTATTATTAATTATCACTCTTTTGTGCGTCCTTTTCACGAAGTTCACTTCTGCGGATCTTACCATTGAAGGTCTTGGGAAGTGAATCCACGTACTCTACAACTCTTGGATACTTATATGGTGCTGTATTATCCTTTACATACTTCTGAAGCTCCTTTGTCAGAGCATCAGTACCCTCAAAACCGTTGTTAAGTACGATTGTTGCCTTAACGGCAAAACCTCTGACGGGATCAGGAACACCTGTTACAGCGACCTCCTTAACGGCATCATGTTCAAGAAGAACGCTTTCGATTTCAAAGGGCCCGATTCTGTATCCGGAGGATTTGATTACATCGTCATTTCTTCCGACATATCTGAACATACCCTTTTCATCTCTGTATGCGGTATCTCCTGTGTGATAAAAACCGTTGTACATAGCTCTTTCAGTGTCAACATCACTGAAGTTATATGTGTCGATAAGTCCGCAGGACTTTCTCTTTTTAGAGAGGACTCTGCAACAAATTTCACCGGTAGCACCTCTTACAACGGGATTTCCGTCAGGATCAAGAAGATGCATATCAAATCCGGGAACAGGATATCCAAGTGTTCCGGGAACAGGCTTTGTCCATGGGTAAAGCGTTGCAATGCAAAGACAAGTTTCTGTCTGACCGAAGCCTTCGTAAATTTCAAGTCCTGTCGCAGCTTTCCATTTATTGAATATTTCGGGATTAAGCGCTTCACCTGCACTACAGCAATGAGTAAGTGAAGAAAGGTCGTACTTTGACACATCCTGCTCAAGCATCATTCTGTACATTGTAGGCGGAACACAGAAGGTGGTAACCCTGTGCTTCTCCATAACCTTAAGAACAGCAGCAGGATCAAATTTATCAAAGTCATAAACGAGTACGGCACTTTCTCCGAACCACTGTCCGTAGAACTTACCCCAAAGAGATTTCAGCCAACCTGTATCGGAAATTGTAAAGTGAAGACCACCATCTACAACTCTGTGCCAGAACACACCGGTCATGATATGCCCAAGGGGATATTTAAAGTTATGGGTGATAATTTTCGGATATCCGGTAGTACCTGAGGAGAATGCCATAAGCATCATATCATCTGCCTTGGTGGCATCCTTTCCTGTCGGTCTCTGCCATTTATCGCTTGCCATACTGAAGCCTTCTTCAAAGTCGTGCCAGCCGTTACCGCATTTTTTATGCTCTGTAACAAGCTTTATCTCGACTGTTTCATAGCCTTCACCTTCATCAAAATACTCAGTTGCATTGCCGAAACCTGTTGCAATTACGCACTTTATCTGACCTGCATTACATCTGTATACATAGTCCTTGGCTTTGAGCATATCTGTTGCCTGTACTGCAACAGCTCCTATTTTATGAAGACCAAGCATACAGAACCAGAAGTAATAGCTTCTTCTGAGTACAAGAAGGACTCTGTCACCTTTTTTAATTCCAAGATATTTAAAGTAGTTTGCTGCCTTATTGGACGCAAGCATCATATCTTTAAAAGTAAACTTTTTTTCCTCACCGTCATTTGAAACCCAAATCATAGCAAGCTTATCGGGTTTTGTTTTTCCAAGAACATCTATAACATCATATGCGAAGTTGAAGTTGTCATTGAATGTAAGTGTATAGTTTTGCTGTGCATCCTCAAGTGACAGAAAGTCATCTCTGGATGCTCCAACAAACTTTTCGTATATAGCCATTGGTTTAATCTCCTTTTATTTGCTTGTTATATTTTTTATTTCATTACTACAGCAATAAATTGTGCTTCTTTGTCGCCGATTGCTACTTCTGCATGCGGAATACTTGCATCAAAATATACACTATCGCCTTTTGAAAGCTCATAGGAAATATCACCAATGTAAAGCATCATCTTTCCTGAGAGGACATAGTTAAACTCCTGTCCTTCGTGACCGTGCATTACGGGAGGCTTATTGTCGGGAGTTATTGTAACAAGGAAAGGCTCTGCCTTCTTGTTTCTGAAGGTATATGCAAGGTGCTTATAATCGTATTCTTCGTCACGCTTAACGGAATAACCCTTGCCCTTCTTTACCATACAACACATAGAAAGGGTCGGCGCACTGCCGCTGATTAAATCCAGAACATCAACACCTAATATCTCTGCTGCATTGTAAATAAGGCTGAAGGAGAAATCCATTTCGCCGTTTTCATATGCAAGGTAGGAATCGTGGTCGACTTCAAGTCTTGATGCCATCTCATTAGTTGTTATATCCATATCCTCACGGAGAGCACGAAGTCTAAGACCAATATCCTTTATCTGTTCGTTCATAATCAATATCCTTTCTTTCAAATAATAAACTTACGGCTTACTTTACAAATTCGTATCCTAGAGTAAGTGCTTTCTTGTTAGGTTCAAAAAGCTTTACCTTTGTGGGAGGAACAACCTTCTGCAGTGCCGCTTCGGTATTTTCAAAAGAAGTGATATTGCACTTCTTAATAATCGCACCGGTTATTATCATATTTGCAAGACCTGAAAGGTCGTTTTCTGTAGCCATAGAGCTTGCCGGAATGTAAACTACATCAACATCGCTTCTTTCAACCTTTCTGTCAATAAGAGCGCTGTCAACAAAGATTGTTCCGCCGGGAATTACCTCGTTTACATACTTATCAAGAGAAGGTGTGTTCATCGCTACAAGGATTTCAGGCTTATCTACTATGGGAGAACCTATAATTGTATCGCTAAGAATGATGGAACAGTTAGCTGTACCGCCTCTCATTTCAGGACCGTAGGAAGGAAGCCAGGATACCTGTCTATCTTCATTAAGTCCGATATATGCAAGGAATTTACCTGCAAAAAGGATTCCCTGACCGCCAAATCCAGCAATAAGTATTTTCTTTTCCATTTGTCAGTCCTCCTTTGCTGTAATATCCTTATATACACCGAGAGGATAATAAGGAATCATATTTTCTTCAAGCCATACAAGAGCGTCTTCCGGAGTCTTACCCCAGTTTGTGGGACAAGTGGAAAGTACTTCAACAAGAGAGAAGCCCTTGCCGTCAATCTGATTCTGGAATGCCTTCTTAATAGCTGCTTTTGCTTTCTTTACATTCTTTACATTGTTTACTGCGACTCTTTCAAGATATACAGCACCATCAACATTGGAAAGCATTTCGCAAACCTTTACAGGGTAACCTACAGTATTGACATCTCTTCCGTAGGGAGAGGTCTGTGTTACCTGACCGGGAAGTGTTGTGGGAGCCATCTGGCCACCTGTCATACCGTAAATTGCATTGTTTACAAAAATTACTGTGATGTTTTCGCGTCTTGCCGCTGCGTGTACTGTTTCAGCAGTACCAATCGCTGCAAGGTCACCATCACCCTGATATGTAAATACAATATTTTCCTTATCGCTTCTTTTGATGCCTGTAGCAACAGCCGGAGCACGTCCGTGAGCTGCCTGTACCATATCGCAGTTAAAGTAGTTGTATGCAAACACGGAGCATCCTACAGGCGCAACACCGATTGTCTTACCAAGAACTCCGAGTTCTTCAAGAACTTCTGCTACAAGTCTGTGGATTATACCGTGTGTACAACCGGGACAGTAGTGAAGCGGTGCGTCTGTCAGTCCCTTTGTTTTTTCAAATACTGTCATTAGTTTTTACCTCCATCCTTTGCAACTTCGCAAATCTTATCAAGAATGAATTCGGGAGAAGGAATCATACCGCCTGTTCTTGTGCAGGAATATACCGGCTTTTTGCACTTTGTTGCAAGCTCTACATCTTCAATCATCTGACCCATATTTAGCTCAACACAGATAAAGCTCTTTACCTTGTCTGCAGCTTCAAGAAGTACTTTCTTTGGGAATGGCCAGAGTGTGATAGGTCTTATCATACCAATCTTTATTCCCTTTTCTCTTGCAGCATCAATGGCATTCTGTGCAACTCTTGATGCAACACCAAATGCAACAACACAGTATTCTGCATCGTCCATCTTGTAGGATTCGTACATTACTTCGTTTTCTTCAACCTTGGCATATCTTTCATATCTTTCAAGGTTCCAGTTTTCAAGGTGTTCGGGGTTAAGTGCAAGGGAGTTTACAATATTAGGTTTTCTTTCTTCCTTTGTACCCGTAGTTGCCCAAGGCTTTTCGATTTTTTCCGGAGCAGGTACATTGTCAAAAGACACAGGTTCCATCATCTGACCAAGTGTACCGTCTGCAAGAATCATTGCAGTCATTCTGTATTTATCTGCAAGGTCAAAGCCTTTAACTGTAAGATTTACCATTTCGTTAACAGAGTTAGGGGCAAGAACGATAAGGTGGAAGTCACCATGTCCACCGCCTTTTGTTGCCTGGAAATAGTCAGACTGAGAAGGCTGAATACCACCAAGTCCAGGACCGCCTCTCTGTACGTTTACAATAAGTGCGGGAAGGTCGCAGCCTGCAAGATAGGATATACCTTCGCTCTTAAGGGATATTCCGGGGCTGGAGGATGATGTCATTACTCTCTTACCTGTTGATGCAACACCAATAACCATATTGATTGCCGCAACTTCACTCTCTGCCTGGAGGAATACACCTCCGTCAATTTTGGGAAGTCTTTTTGACATATATGCTGCAACTTCCGTCTGGGGGGTTATGGGGTATCCGAAGTAGTGACGGCAACCTGCCATTATAGCAGCTTCTGCCATTGCTTCATTACCCTTCATAAGTTTCTTTTCGCTCATTTTATCATTTCCTTTCGTAACAAACAAATATGTATTACTTTTCAACGGTAATTACGCAATCGGGACACATTGTTGCACAGAACGCACAAGCTATACAAGCACTCTGGTCTGTGATGCCCGCTGTACGGTAACCCTTGGCATTAAGCTTATCGTTAAGCTTAACTATCTTCTTGGGACAGGCTGATACGCAAAGACCACAGCCTTTACACATATCTTCTTTAAATGTAACCTTCGGCATAGTTTTTTCCTCGCTTTCTTTTCAAAATGACTGTCTGACGCAAATTTTAATCGGCATAAGAGCAGTTATTTTTGTTTTTAATTCTTTGTATATTGTATCTTTAACAGTTGTGAACTTAAGTGGAATTCCGGAAAGCTCCGAAACCTTTTCTGAATACTCAACACTTGCAAGAACATCTTCTGCTGTTGTTTCGTCTCCGATGTTTGAGTTATTCACAATTCCCGTAAATTTTACTCCGGCAGAATACTCTATTTCCCTCATAACTTCAATTGTTTCTTCGGGAGTTCCTGTCAGAAAACGGTACTTGTTAATCACAAAAAGCATCTCAAAGTTATTTTCCTCAACAAGATACGGTACATATCTTCCGAGAGCCAGCGCACCTCTGTCGTCACCGCCCACATCTATAACTGCGTGTTTGCTTTTGTCGTGGACTATTGAATAAGCCTGCGCCGGAAGTGCCGGTGTATCAACATTTGTATTTGCCATAACGGATGACACAAGTCTTATACCGTTTTCGGAAAGAAGCTTCTCTGCATCCTTTGTTCGGAAATATGGATTTACTATATCAAGGTCGGCAATATCAACGTTTATTCCACTTTCCTTGATTTGTAAGGCATAATTTATGGCAATATTTGTTTTTCCACTTCCGTAGTGACCTGCAAAGATTGTTACTCTTTTCAAATTTTTACAATCCATCCGTGTTTATCCTCAATCTTGCCCCACTGAATACCTGTAAGTGTATCGTAGAGATGCTGAGTGGTTTTGCCAATTTCATTGTTGTTAACTGTATATTCCTTACCGTCAAAGGAGAGCTTTCCGATAGGAGATACTACAGCCGCAGTACCACAACCCCATGCTTCTTCAAGTGTACCATTTTCGCAAGCTTCAAGAAGTTCATCTACAGAGAGAAGTCTTTCGCTAACATTGTAGCCTTCCTCTCTGAGAAGCTCAAGGCAGGACTTTCTTGTAATACCGGGAAGAATTGAGCCTGTGAGCATAGGAGTAACGACCTCGCCCGCAATCTTGAACATTACATTCATAGCACCAACTTCTTCTATATACTTTCTTTCAATACCGTCAAGCCAAAGTACCTGTGTGTAGCCCTTTTCTTCAGCTTTTGCACCTGCTCTGTTTGCAGCAGCATAGTTGCCACCGCACTTTGCAAAACCTGTACCGCCTTTAACTGCTCTTACATCGTCCTTTTCAATCATAATTTTTACGGGATTGATACCTTCTTTGTAGTAGCTTCCGCTGGGAGATGCTATAATTACAAATTTTGCGTTCTGGATTCCATGAACACCAAGTGTTTCATCGTTACCGAAAAGGAAGGGTCTGAGATACAGAGATTCTCCTGCGCCGTAAGGTACCCATTCCTGCTCGTGCTTTACAAATTCTGTAATAGCTTTGAGCATATCTTCTTCGGGCATTGTGGGAAGCTGAAGTCTATCAGCGGAGTTGTTCATTCTTCTTACATTTTCAATAGGTCTGAAAAGCTGAACGCTTCCGTCTGCGATTCTGTATGCCTTAAGTCCTTCAAAAATTTCAGCACCATAATGAAACACTGTTGCTGCAGGGTGAAGTGAAAGATTTGCAAAGGGTACTATTCTTGCATCATACCAGCCCTTCTGAACATTGTAGTCCATTACGAACATATGGTCTGTAAAGTGCTTTCCAAAGCCAAGGTTTTCAGTAACCTTTGTACCTGGAGTTTTTGTGTTTTCAATTCTAATTTCCATTTTTATTACCTCTCTTTGTTGAATTCAATTTGGGTTATATCATATGGTGTTGTCTGATATACATAATAGTTAAGCCAGTTGGAATAAATGAGATTTGCGTGTGAACGCCAGGTACAAAGTGGTTCTTTTGTATCATCGTCATCCGGAAAGTAATTTACCGGAATTTCAATGGGAAGTCCTGCGTTCTTGTCTCTCAAATATTCGTTTTTCAATGTTTGCGCATCATATTCGGAATGTCCGGTTATAAATATCTGTCTTCCACCATCCGTTGAAACTGCATATACTCCGGCTTCCTTGCTAGATGCAAGTATTCTCAGTTCGGAGACCTTTTCTATATCCTCTCTGTGAACGGTTGTATGTCTGGAATGTGGAACAAGAAATTCATCATCAAAGCCACGAAACAGCATTGAAGATTTTCTGTCAACCGTATGCCTGAACACACCGAACATTTTTTTATCAAGCGGATATTTTTTTATTCCGTAATGATAGTAAAGTCCAGCCTGTGCTCCCCAGCAAATATGGAATGTACTGTGTACATTTGTCTTTGTCCATTCCATTATCTCGCAAAGCTCCTGCCAGTAGTCGACATCTTCAAACTCAATTTGCTCTACAGGTGCACCGGTAATTATCATACCGTCAAACTTTCTGTTTTTTATATCGTCAAAGTGTTTATAGAATGCAAGCAAGTGGTCTTTCGAGGTATTCTTTGATGTATGAGATTTTGTACAGATAAGCTCAAGCTCAACCTGCAACGGAGAGTTTCCAAGCAGTCTTGAAAGCTGTGTTTCCGTGTCAATTTTTAATGGCATAAGATTAAGAAGAACAATCTTCAATGGTCTTATATCCTGAGTCATCGCACGCTTTTCTGTCATTACGAAAATATTTTCCTGATTAAGCGTCTTTACAGCCGGTAGTTCATTTGGTATTTTTATCGGCATTAAATCACCTCTTTTCAGTCACAAAGAGCCTGTGCTAAGTCTGCGATAATATCCTCTGCATTTTCAATACCGCAGGAGAATCTTATCATACTCGGAGAAATTCCGCAGTTGTAAAGCTCTGCGTCAGACATCTGACGGTGAGTTGCGCTTGCCGGATGAAGAACACAGGTATGAGCATCCGCAACATGAGTTGCAATAATGGCAAGTTTTAGCTTCTTCATAAACTTTTCGGCAGCTGCTCTTCCGCCCTTGATTTCAAAACTTACGACACCGCAGGAACCCTTGGGAAGATATTTCTGTGCAAGCTCGTAATATTTGTCACCCTCAAGTCCGCAGTATTTGACAGATTCAATCTTTTCGTGATTATTTAAAAATTCTGCAACAGCCTGACCGTTTGCACAGTGTCTTTCCATTCTTACATGCAGACTTTCAAGTCCCAGATTAAGAAGAAAAGCATTCTGTGGCGACTGAATAGAACCAAGGTCACGCATAAGCTGTGCGGTTGCTTTTGTGATATATGCACCTTCAAGCCCGAATTTTTCTGTATATGTTATTCCGTGATAGCTGTGGTCGGGTGTACACAGTCCAGGGAATTTGTCCGGATACTTTGTCCAGTCGAACTTACCGCTGTCAACTATACATCCGCCAACGCCGGAGGCGTGACCATCCATATACTTTGTCGTGGAATGGATTACAATGTCTGCACCCCATTCAATAGGTCTGCAGTTTACAGGAGTTGCAAAAGTATTATCGATTATAAGCGGAACTCCATGCTTATGAGCCATATTTGCAAACTTTTCAATATCAAGAACAACAAGTGCAGGATTTGCGATAGTTTCGGCAAAAACTGCCTTTGTATTTGGTTTAAATGCTGCTTCAAATTCTTCTTCAGAGCAGTCGGGATTTATAAATGTAAACTCAATACCCATTCTTTTCATTGTTACGGCAAAAAGATTATAGCTTCCGCCATAAATGCAGGAGGATGCTACAACATGGTCTCCGCAGGAAGCAATATTAAACACACTGTAAAAGGATGCTGCCTGACCGGAGGATGTAAGCATTGCTGCACTACCGCCTTCGAGGGCACAGATTTTTGCTGCTACATTGTCATTTGTGGGATTCTGAAGTCTTGTGTAGAAATAACCGCTTGCTTCAAGGTCAAACAGCTTTGCCATATCCTCACTTGTATCGTATTTAAAGGTTGTACTCTGGATAATCGGTATCTGTCTCGGTTCACCATTTCCGGGAATATATCCCCCTTGAACACAGGTTGTTTCAATTTTGTTTTTCATATTAACCATCCTTTCATAAACAAAGATATGCGGTCTTGCAACTCTTGCAAAACCGCACCTGATAGTTTAGTTTAAGTTCTTGTCACACACAGTTTTGCAATATTTAATTTTTTTGGCTTACGCATTATAATAATCGCAGAAATTATAATTATGGGCATAGCAATCATAATTATGCTGTGTATTATAATTCCATAAAAAATAATGCCGATAAGCGCAAAGAGAAGAAAAACAGACACTGCCGCAGCAATGCCTGTAATAACAGCATTATTAACAAAATTCGCAGAATTGTGCGCACAAAAAGTAGAAGGTGCAGTACTGTTTGCATCTTTAGAAAAACTCTTATTTCCATTTGAAAAAGCTTTGAGCATTTCTGACACCTCCATCAAAATATATGCAAATATTATATCACGCCACCGTCATTTTGTCAAGTAAAAACTA
>JAFWWX010000130.1 GCA_017517985.1 Clostridia bacterium
TACAGCCCCTTTTCGCTCTGGGGTTGGACCTGCATAGTATATAGAAGCTCCGCATATATTAAAAGGAGTTTTTTCATCGCTGTCAATTAGGGCTATAATTTTTTTGTGGGCGGCATCTCTTGCAGTGTATACTGTGCCGGACAAAAGTATTTCGTCACCGCATTTTATATTTTTTATGTGATCCTTTAATGTATCGGTTGAAATTCTTAAGGGTGTCATTGTGTATGTACTCCGAAAAGTTATTTTACTGAGCTTCCGCTTAAACCCGATACAGTTTCATCATAGAATCTTGCGATTTCGTTTTTCTGTGTATGAAGTGTCGCAAGTAACTGCTTTTGGCGTCTTATAAGATATTCCACTTTTTCACGGGATTGTTCAACACGCGCATCAGCCTCGTTCTTTACTTTTATACTGTATGCATCAGCTTCAGATTTGATTTTTGCAAGGTAATGTTTTGCTTCGCTGGTTGCCTTTGAAATGATTTCTTCTGCGCTTATTCTGGCGTTTGCAATAATTACTTCTGCATTATCCTTTGCCTCGCGTATAACTTCATCAGAGGTGTTCTGAGCAATCATAAGAATACTTCCTGCATCCTGACAGGTTTTTGAATATTTGTTTGTATTTTCAGAAACAGAGTTATATCTTACAGAAAGAGAATCGTATTCAGCTTTAAGAAGAGTATTCTTTTCTTCGGATTCACAAAGAAGCTTTTTACTGTTTGAAAGTTCATCTTCAAGAGATGCAATCTTTTCCTCGAGTTCAGAAGATTTACTAATAAATTCTTCCTGTACTCTGAGCTTTGCCTGTAATTCTTCAATTTCTCTAATGAACTTTTGTTTTTCTTCGCGGAGCTTTGCGTGGCTTCTTTCAATATCTTCAATTTCATATGCCGCCTGGGAATTTATTTTCTCAATGTAGCTTGATACATCGTTCGGAGAATATCCAAATATCTTTTTTCTGAAAATGCTTTTTGGCATAATTATTTCTCTTTTCCTTAAATTATATTATAAAAATTATATCACATAAAAATTATTATTTAAAGTGATTTTTTTAAAGTGATTTTTGCTTATTTTAAAATAAATAAACATTTATTTATAATAATCAAATTCTACATCGTAAAGACTTACTGTCTGTCCATCAACAATTCCTTTTTCCTCAAGAGCATCAATTATACCGGAAGATCTCAAAATCTTCTGGAAATAAGCAAAGCTCTCACGGTCGTTGAAGTTGATTGAGTTGAGAACTTTTATAATTCTCGGACATTCAACATAGAAGGTATTGTTTTCACGAGTAATTGTTATTTCGGAGTCTGCATCAATATCAGCTGTTTCCTCCGGAATATATTCGGGAGTGAAGATTTTTATCGGGGGAAGGTCGCGAAGCTTTTTCGCAATCATTTCACAAAGTTCAGCAGTGCCGTGTGCAATTGCTGCTGCTATAAATACTATCTCACAGCCTTGTTCTTTTGCAAATGCACAAAGTCTTTCCTTTGTTTCATCCGACATCATATCAATTTTGTTGGCCGCAATTATTCTGGGACGACTAGCAAGCTCAGGACTGTAAAGCTCAAGCTCCTCGTTAATTTTTATAATGTCTTCAACAGGGTCTCTGCCTTCAAAGCCTGAGGCGTCAACAACATTTATAAGAAGTCTACATCTGTCGATGTGACGAAGGAACTGATGACCAAGTCCATCACCGTTGTGTGCGCCCTCAATAAGACCCGGTAAATCCGCAAGAACAAATTGACCTGCCTTTGCATTTACAACGCCAAGCATAGGGGCAAGAGTTGTAAAGTGATAATCTGCAATTTTAGGTTTCGCTGCAGATACAACAGAAAGAATTGTGGATTTACCTGCACTTGGCATACCAACAAGTCCTGCGTCAGCAAGCATTTTTAGTTCAAGAATAACTTCTCTTTCCTGACCTTTTATTCCAGACTTTGCAAAATTGGGTGTCTGGCGAGTGGGTGTTGCAAAGTGTGTATTACCAAAACCGCCCTTTCCACCTTTTAGAAATACATATTTTCCGGTTTCAACAACATCCTCATCGGACATATCTTTAATAACCTTCTCGGTTTCAGGATCCTTCAGAATTGTTCCGGGCGGTACGGGGATTTCAAGGTCGGCACCGTTTTTACCGTGGAATTTTGCTCCACCGCCACCATCACCGTTTTCAGCAACAAATTTTCTTCTGTATTTAAAGTTAAGTAGAGTGTTGTTGCCTTCATCGATAGTGAAGACAATACTACCACCATGTCCGCCGTCACCACCGTCAGGACCGCCGTGTGATACATATTTTTCTCTTCTGAAGGAAACAGCGCCATTTCCGCCGTTGCCGGATTTTACATATATTTTTACTTTATCTATAAACATATTTAAGCAGTCCTTTCTGAAAAAGGTTAGGGGATAAATAAATTAACAAATAAAACGGCTGCCGGAGAATAGCGCCGACAGCCGATTTGCCGATGTGTAGTCTTTAACTTACGCTTCCTTGCCGTAAACGCTAACGCGCTTTTTGCCACCAGCGATATGTTCAAACTTAACAACACCTGCTTCGAGAGCAAAAAGTGTGTCATCTGTGCCGATACCAACATTAACACCGGGATGAATGTGTGTTCCACGCTGTCTTACGATGATGTTACCTGCAACAACTGACTGTCCGTCAGCTTTCTTTACGCCAAGACGCTTAGATTCGGAATCTCTGCCGTTCTTAGTAGAACCAACACCCTTTTTATGAGCGAAAAACTGAATACTGAGTCTCATCATAATTCTTTCCTTTCCTGCATAAGCTTATGCAATTGTGATACTTACAAATTTTGGAAACTGGTTTGAAAATTCCTTCATCTGGCTTGCGAAACCATCCATACAAAGAGAAACGAAACTTGCGTTATCGATATTAAACTTTGTGGGGGAGATTTTAAGCTTAACGATGGCATTTTCCGGATTGATGTCTGTTTCCGCTTCAATGTGGAGATTATCAAGAAGAATATTCAATAATAACTCGCACGCTGAAGAAATATACGCACATATGATATCGCTGCCTTCATCAGAATAACCCGAATGACCGCAAACAGATAATTCACTGTACCCGAACATCGAATCCTTTTTAAGATAGATTTTTGTCATTAAATCAGAAAACTACCTTATCGATCGAAATCTTAGAATAGGGCTGTCTGTGACCCATCTTCTTCTTTTCGTTCTTCTTTGACTTGTACTTAATGATTGTGATCTTCTTAGCCTTATCGTTCTTGATAATGCTAGCTTCGATCTTAGCACCTTCAACATAAGGAGCGCCAACCTTAATACCGTCATCGTTCTGAATTGCAAGTACTGTGTCGAAAGAAACCTTTTCTCCTGCTTCTACTGCGAGCTTTTCAACGTAAATTACGTCGCCTTCCTGGACCTTGTACTGCTTTCCGCCTGTAGTAAATACTGCGTACACGAAAAGCACCTCTCTTTCATTATGAACTCGCTGAATCGGGTTTTTGTACCAAACGGACATAAAAAATATCCGCTGCAAAAATTATACCCTTATCAAGCGGCAAATTATTTTACCATATACTTTTTTAATTGTCAAGAAAAATCATATAAATTTTATAAAAGTTTTAATATTGTTTACATTCAAAAATCCTATATATGGTATAATTTATTATCTGAAAAATAATGGAGGGGTTAGCAATAGCAAGAGGAGCAAATCAAAAGCTTAAACTCCTGTATCTGTATAAAATACTTGTCGAGCAGACGGATGAAAATACAACACTTAATGCCGGCGAGCTTATACGCGAACTTGAAAGGTATGGTGTTTCAGCAGAAAGAAAAAGTATTTATGACGATATCGAAGCCCTTCGACTTTTCGGGCTTGATGTAAATATCAGTTCTGAACACGGCAGAGGATATTATGTCGGAGAACGTCACTTTCAGGTTTCTGAAATCAAGATGCTTATTGACATTGTTCAGGCTGCAAAGTTTATATCCGAAAATAAAAGTGTTGAGCTGATAAAGAAAATCAGTTCATTGGCTCCTGTTACCGACAGAAAAGCACTCAATCACCAGATTGTTGTTGCAAACCGTGTGAAGAGTGCAAATGAGACTGTTTATTATAGTATTGACCATCTGTACAGAGCAATAGAGGAGAAAAGGCAGGTCAAGTTCAGATACTATACCTGGGATGTAAGAAAAAATAAATTATATAAGAACAAGGGTCAATTCTATTATGTTAACCCAATTTCACTGATGTGGGCAGAAGAAAAGTATTACCTTGTGGCATATGACGAATTTTCTGCGAAAATCAAGCATTACAGAGTTGATAAAATGGAAAATGTAGAGGTCTGTGGCGAGTACATAACAAGAAATGTTCGTGAAATGAAATTTGATGCTGCTGATTATGCCAAAAGAAGTTTTAATATGTTTGGCGGTGAAACAAGAGAAGTGACACTGTGCGGCAATCTTGATTCTATTGGTATAATATTTGACAGATTTGGCAGGGATGTGTTTGTAGTTCCTCAGGAAGATGGATCCTTTAATGTAACGGTAAAGGTGGCTGTAAGTCCGCAGTTTTATTCCTGGGTGTTTGGTGTGTCGGATTTACTGAAGATTGTCTATCCGCAGGATATAGTTGATAAATATTGTAATATGTGTAGAAATATAATTAATGATTGTAAAAAATAAATGGAGGGTACAGTGATGAAAAAAAGCACAATTAAAGGAATTATTTCAGGTATACTTGCTGGCATTATAACTGTTGTTTCGTTGCCTGCAATAGCAGAGGGAATAGAGGTTGCAAAGAACTCTGTTAATATACGACTTAACGGTGAAAAAGTTGCCTCTGAAAACGAAAACTATGTTCTTCAGAACGGTGCAGAGGTTCCATATAGCATACTGTATGAAGGTACAACCTATCTTCCTGTAAGAAAACTTTCCGAACTTCTTGATGTTACGGTTGGCTGGGATAACGATACAAGAACCGTAATATTGGATAAAAACAGCGAGGTGTACGATGGCTGGTATGGTGTACCGGATTTTGGAGAAGTGTGTGGCATAAATGAAATCGGACAGATAGCTACGGTAAGATCAACCACTCACTGGTATGATGTCACAACAGTAGAGGGCGAAGATGATTACATTAAAGAGCTTGAAAGACTCGGATTTGAAAAGGTGACAAACGGAAATATAAAGCCTAAATTCAATGTATATAAAAAGGGAAATATTGAAGTATGGCTTGACCTTGGAATGTATACACAGCTTGTGTACGGTGTTACGGTAATGAATACCACAAGACCTATTACAGGAAAGGATTATGAGTATTCGGGAACACAGGAGGATATTCCTAATTTCAGCTCTGCTTTCGGATATAGTGCAAAAAATACCAACAGCACATATTACTACTTAGGTGAACTTGATCTCTGGGCACACCTACCGGATTATTTATCGTTGCTTGACGAAGAAGGGTTTTCTGTTTCAAGCAGTTCAAAAAGCTTCTATGGCAGAGGATATACACTAAAAAAAGGACGTTCAACAGTGTCGATTAGATTCAACGGAACTGAATTCTCAAACATTCCTGCCGTTGAAATAACCTATTAATATATAACAGAGAAAGTATAAATAACATAAAAGGACACCTTCTGGGTGTCCTTTTATGTTATAAGCGTTTTTCTGAGTTTTTCTATAATCTTTTTTTCCATTCTGGAAATTTTTACCTGAGATGCACCGAGTCTTGTAGCAACATCACATTGGGTCATTGACAAATCATATCTTAAATGTATAATAAGTCGTTCTTCGTCTGACAACTTGTCAAGAGCCTGGGTAAGTGAAAATTTCTCAATAAATTCACCTATATTATCTGTTCCGGTTTTGTTTTCAAGTGGCATTTCACCGTTTTCTGATGAGTTCATTGATTCTATAGGCGACATAGCACCAAGACAGATGACAGCCTCCTCTTTGCTAATACCGCACCTTTCCGAAAGATAAGAAATGGTAGGTTCAATGTTAAATTCAAATAAATATTCTTCTCTTATTTTCAATAATTCCGCACATTTTTTCTTTATGCTTCTTGAAACCCGGATTAGTCCGTCATCTCTCAGATGCCGTCTTATCTCACCTGTAATCATAGAAAATGCGTATGTTGAAAACTCATATCCAAGCTCAGGGTCAAAGGAATTTGCTGCTTTAATAAGTCCTATTGAGCCTATCTGAACAAGGTCTTCATACTCTGTTCCTCTGTTCATAAAGCGCCTTGCTGTGCTTATAACAAGTCCCATATTTGCATTTATAAGCTCATCAAATGCCGAGTTGTCACCGGATTTATATTGTTTAATAAGAGCAGTATTGTTCCGGTTATTTCCCATCCTGAGTATTTACCTTTTTTGTAAATGTCACAGTAGTACCTTTTCCGGATTTTGAGATTATTTTAAATGAATCCGAGAATGTTTGCATAATAGGAAGGCCCATACCTGATCTTTCGTTTTCAGGATCGGTTGTGTAAAGTGGCTCCATTGCTTTTTCAATGTCATCAATACCGCAGCCCTTGTCTTTTACAATGAATTTAAAGGTGTTGTCACTATAATATGTACCGTAAATATGTATTAATTTTTTTGAATTGTTTTCTTCTTTTTTATAGGCGTGAACAATGCAGTTTGTAACAGCTTCGGACATAACGGTTTTTATATCGGCAATTTCCTCTACGGTCGGGTCAGCCTGAGCAAGAAATGCTATCGCTGTGCTTCTGCAATAGGCTTCATTTCTGCTTATTGCCGGCACAGTGAGCCTGAATGAATTTAGCTTTTCTCTCATTTTTTGTATCCTTTCATCTTTATCTAAAAATTATAATTTATCAGAATTTATTTTATATCTATTATCTTATCAACACCTGACATTTTGAAAAGACGTCGTATGTTTTCCGATACACCGATTATTTCAACAGTACCTCCAAACGCCGACATAATTCTGTGTCTGCCTAGGACAAGACCGATTCCTGATGAATCCATAAATTTTACATTTGTAAAATCAAACGTCAGCTTACAGGGGCGTTCGTCCATTATAAGGCTGTCAAGTTCACACCTGAGTTTCCCAGCGGTATGATGGTCAATTTCACCGCCAATGGCGTATATGACAGAGTTTTTTTCACTCATATTTTACAGCTCCTTTTTATATTTATCATAATTAAATATATCACTGATTACGAAAAAAAATTGTCATATTACGTCAATGGCATATTGATGTTTTTCTTTTTAAACAGTTGCGTAAGACCCGGAATAATAAAAAAGCATATAATATTTATTATGCCATATGCATAGGAAAAAGATAAAATGTTTTTACTGTTTAGAAAGCACACACCAAGAATACCTGATGCACAGGCGATTGATGTTGTGATGAAATAGTGTAATTTTTTGGTATTTAGTATTTTTTTCATTACACTCTGTATAAACAAAATTTTGCATCCGAATCTATAAAGAAGGCATATTGAAAATATCGTGAGTATAATTTCTTCAAATTTGAATATACCAACTGTTGCAGAGGCAGAAAAAAGAGGTGCTTTTATACTTTTAAAAAGCTCTTTGCCAAAAAGCAGAGCTGACAATATTCCAAAAAATGTTGTAAATATTACAGCGGCGAAGGCTCCTGAATAAAAGTGGGTTTTGTAGATTTTTTTCTTTTTAGTAAAATTTGTGACAAAAGAAAAGTCTGCTGTAAAAATCATCGAAGCAATAAAACCATTCAGTATTTCAAAACCGACATTTGTGTCTGTTGTTATAAATGGTTTTAATGACACACCATTATTTAACAACGAGAGTATGCAGGGGATTATTGCAATTACAGGGAAAATAATAAACAGATTAGATAATTTAAATAGTGTGTCTTTGCCGTACATAGAAACAGCAAAAGAAATCAAAATTATAATTATTGAAAAAAATATTTTGTCAGATTTCCCGGAATTTTCATCAGATATATAATTAAATACATTTGTTACATATGCAGATTCAAAGAAAATAGAATACAGTATAGCGACTATCTGTAGCAGAGAAATATATATATTAGTTTGACTATTGTTATTTTGGTATATGGAATATTTATGCTTTAAATAATAAATTAACAAAAAGGAAAATATAATAAAAGAGATAGTAGAAATAAGACTGTTACAAAGTACTCCGAAAATATTAATCAGAATGAACAGTGTGCTTATATATACAAATCCCGGTGACCCGTATCTTAAGATTTCAAAAAATGTTTTCATTGTCTCCTCACTTTTTATTTTCAAGCATATTCTTCAGTCCCTTAAGAGTTGGTATATAATCTTTTAAATTAGTCCTGCTTATAATTTCACTACGGCATATTTCTTCTGCTCTGCGGTGTAAATCATTGGCATAGTATTTTTCTTTTGGCAAAAAAATATGATTATCTGTCTTATATTTTGAGTTGTCAAGTAGAATAAGTGATAGTTCTCTTATATCATCACCGGAGAGGTTTTTGTCAAAAAAATAAGCCTTAATACTGTTAAAATAAACCTCATATTGTCCCTTATTAGTATTTTTGAAAGCATCATTGAAGTTATTTCCGTAAAAGGAGAGGGAAATATCCGTCATATTTTCTTCGGAATTTTCCTTGGGCGTTTTACAGTACAGAGTGATTTTTGCATTGTCTTCCTGATTTTCAAATACGACGGAAAAACAGTAAGCTTCTTTGCTTTTATTTGCACTGCAGGAGGTTAAAAAAAATAAAGCTAAAATAATAATTAATTTTTTCATACTATTTAATCAATTTCACTTGTTTCCTGCTTATTTGCGGCATAGGGCTTCATAATTATTGTATCTTTTAAAATATTTTCGCTAATAGGCGTAAAGGGAGTCATAAAAGGCACACCGAAAGACTTCTTTGAACATAAAATACAAAGAGTGAGAATAAATCCGGTGCTTATTCCGAAAAAACCGAAAATCTTTGCTAAAAAAAGATTTGCAAA
>JAFWWX010000131.1 GCA_017517985.1 Clostridia bacterium
CTCTCATACTGTTTTGCTCCTGTGATGCGCTTTCTGAATTCGTTTATTGCATAACTCTTGGCTTGTCCCGTATCTCCTAAAATAAAAAGATTTTTCCCAGCAAGCAAACAAAGTGCTATGCATTCAATCAATTCATCACGCTCGGCTACCTCTGAATTTACCTCGTCTATGATTTCGTTCATCTTTATAAATAACATTTTTACCTCCTGTACTGATTAAGCAGCCTGCTCGCATATATCAATGACTTTTTGACAATCTTCAATCTCAAAGTATCCAATATGCGTTGATTTATATGGTAAGCCCATTTTTTCGGACAACCATTTATATCCTTCAGTTCTTGACATATTATTGTCTTTCCAGAACTTATCGAATACCTGATGTGTTTCTTTGCGTTTTGACCTTAATATACTGTTGGCGAGCGTTCCTAAAGGTTTCTCTGTTTTTTTATGAACACCGACAAAAGCATTACAGGTAGTACACAAGAAAATCTTGCCATAGTCCTTGCCATAAATCTGACTGCTATCCGTTAAAATTACTTTACCTCCACAATAACGACAAATGGTAGGTTTCTTCAAATACACACACCCCCTAAGCCGCTTTCTGTTCCGGTTCTTTTATTTGTTCTTTTATCTGTTGCTTCTTTTTAGGTTTCTTTTTGTTTTCTTCGTATTTATCAAGTTGTCTTTTAACTGCACTTTCCGGCGTAGGCATCATAAGGTATTGGCATTTACGATCCATAACATCAAGATATCCATTGACATCCAGACGCAAAATCAAAGTGCCTTCAACCGTTTTGAAAACATCCTTCAAAGTCGCAGCATTATAATAAAATGTTTTACCTGCTGTACCATCAACCATTACGATTCCAAAGGAGTTTTTGCCGCCTCCTGTATCGTTTTGAGTTGATACATCAACTTTGTTTTCCAGAAATTCAGCCTTAATATACGAAGTTTGACTTCCCATAGATGCAACATCGCAGATGTTGATTATCTGCTCTTTCATTTCCTCAAAATCAACCTTTGCAACATAAGCGGTTTTAAGATTATCAAATATCCTGTCAACATTTACATATTCTTTTTCAATAAATCGTGCAGAGAAGAGAAGGCTCTCTTTCATAAACACTATTGAATGACCGCATAATCCAACCTCAAGCTCATCATCGCCTGCAGCGGATGCTAAAAGTGAAAATGTTTCTTTTGACAAGGTAAATTTCATATCTCCGCCACAAGGAATATCCTTTGTCGCAAGTGCAACATTTTGCGGATTACAACTCATTACACGAAGTTTATTGGGCTTAATGTCAAAATGAATGCCTTTCAGCACATCAGACGCATTGCTCTTTACTGCAGCATATGTCTTGGTGTAGAACTGCCTCAAATGACTCAGACAAACCGTAGTATCAGGGAACGGAATTTCAGGTCTCGGATATCTTGAACTGTTAAGCACATTCATTGTATAAGTGCATGTGCCTGACTTAATTACAACAACACCCGGTTTTAATTCCTCGAAACTGACCGTATCTTCTCCAAGTACAGATAAAATATCTGTGAGCAAACGGGCATCCATAACAAAACTGCCGCCCGTTTCAAGTTCCGGTTTGAATTTTCTTTGTATGGCAATTTCCTGATTGGTCGCTGTTACATACAAAAAACCATCATCTTCGTTTGCCTCAACTAAAAAACCTCTTAATTCCTGCTGTAATGAGTTGCTTCTCGGAACAACTCTTATCATTGATTTTAAATACTCCAACATTATTTTTCTGTTTACAACGAATTTCATTGAAACTAATACCTCCTTTAGCTTGCTTTATCCAATATATCAAAAAGACTTAATTGGCTATCAACATAGCTATAATCATTCTGCACATTAACTTGTTTACTCTCCTTGATGCCTTTGGCTTGTTTTGCAAGCAACATAGCCTGTTTGATTTTATCTGAAATAGATACAACTTTAGGTGTTTCAACAGGTTTAACTGCTTCAACCGTTTTAGGTGCATCATCATCCATAATTACATAATCAGACAAGTCATCATCTGCTTCAGTGCCATCCTTTAAGATAGCCATTTTTTTATACATAGCCGCAACATCTTCAACTTCATCACGGATACCTTTTGTGAGTTCTTTTGCAAGTTCTGATGTCATATCTGCACAATCACTCATTGCTGCCAATCCTTCGTCCGAGAAATTACCCTCCACAAGTGTTGCTACCGCAAGTTTAGTTGCCATAAGCCGTATAGCTCTTGCTTGCATAACACCTTTGTAGTAAAGGATATATACCTCAATTCTCGGCGCTGTTTGGTTAATACGCCATGAACGCCTTGAACTCTGACGAAAAGTGAACAGGTTATACCCAATATTGTAAAAAATAAGAGTGGTAAAAGCATTCAAGTCGAGTCCTGTTTCCACCAATGACGGATTTGTTATCAGAACATCCAGACCTTCTTGTAGCTTTTTCTCCACCCATTCTTCACGCTTTTCAGGTTTTACACGCTGTTCAAGTACAGCAACCCGATATCCTTTTTCCTCCAAAACCTTTTTGAGTCTTACCTGTGTATCAATTTTAACCCAGCTTGTGTAAATAAGAACACGCCCGCCGTCCTTAACCTTTTTCTCTACAATATCCAGAGTAGCAATATCTTTTTCGTGAAGTTCGTCAGGATTTGATAAATCTTCAGGCTCCACGACTTTCATATCACTTCCGGGATAATGTATAGGTTCGTTTGCGTAGGGCTGGTCTGGATATGTGGTGAGAAGGCTCAAAAACTTTGATAACAGTTTCTTTGCAGTTGAATCTCTCCACTTTAATACACCTCTATAAGAATCCTCAATTTTGTCATACGCCTTTTTAATATCCGGTCTTAAATCAAGCTGAATTGGAATTTCCTCATATTCTGGCAGATGTTTTCCCATATCGTTGAGTGATAAGAAAACAGCACAGTCAATAAGAAATCTTGAATAAACGAGGGGCGATACCCCCGGTCTTTGACGAACACTAAGCAGTTTTTTACTGCTTTTTGAATTTGCATTGTATTCAGCTTCTTCCAATTCATAAGTTGCCTCAGTAACGCCATATTCATTGTTAAATGCAGTTGGATTGTAGTAACTCTTATTATCCACCTGCATCAAATACGGAACGATTCGATACAAAAGATAGAACATACCGCTTGAATATCCGTTTATAAGGGTTGCAGTCATTCCAATCACTTTGTCACTGCATCCAACCAAAGTTTCCATAGCATCACCTTGTCCGCTGTCTCCCTTAAACTGATGAAGCTCATCTAAGATAACACCGTCAATTTTTTTAATATGCTCGGATATGTAACTGCTCATTGAATATCTGATATAAGCTCCCTTTGCAATAAAGGCAATATCGGGATTATCAATGACATTCTGAATTTTAGCAAGTACAGTTTTATCTTTGGTTTTCTTAAAGTGTGCTGCCGCAAAATCACGGTATATAAAACCATAACCGCCAATCTTAACCCATTTATTACTTGACAATCTCTTGTCATTGGGATTAAGCACAGTCCATAAAGGTTTACCGCATTCTCGGCATTTGTGATTTTGGTTGTTTTCCTTTTTGAAGAAAAACTGATCAGCATTTACCCAATCGTTAGTACCATCATCTTTTAACTGCATCATAATCTTTTTACCGCACCAAGGGCAAACATACGCTCTCTTTGATTTAGAACGAATTACCGCAGGTCTTCGCATGTATCCGTCTCTGGCTCGTTCCTTTGAAAGAACAATATACTCGGTTTTGTTACCTTGTCTATATTCTTCATAAGCGCTGTCGATGTCTGCAAGATTATAAACAACTCTTGCTTTTGTGTTCGGCAGAGTTTCCTCAATTTCACGAACCCACTTTTTAGTCACATGGGAAGGGCATAAAACAACATTAAATGCTTTTTTGCCATCCTGATGCGCTGCAAGTGCAACAGAACCTATTTTTGTTTTACCGCTACCGCATTCTGCAACTATAAGTCCGACTTTTGATTTATCAAGTCTTCGTTTTATTGCTTCTGCGACTGCGAGCTGAGCCGGATACAAACTATATCCCACATTCTTTTTTAAGTTCCCGTTTATCCTCTTAATCCTGTCACAAATATCTTCTTTGGCTGGATCGAAAAGAGGATTAAAAGACTCTCTGATTCTATTCGCTATAGTAATGCCGTATTTATTGAGATACTGCGAAACCGTTTCTATTTTTTCAAAGCCGGTTTTGCTTACAGCATTAGGAATAGATATGCGGCCTGTTCTAAGACCTTTGTTTACAATGTCCTCCATTTCTTTTTCATCGTTTCGCATTTCAAGCATATAAGCATCAAATCTGACACTTGCTGAAAGAACCTCAAGCTGAACAAGTATTCCTCTTTTGAAACACTCTTCTAAAATGTAGTCCTTAAACTCAGGAATAAGAGGAATAGAAGTTTTTTTGTCGAGTTCGGCATATAATGAATCCGTATTGCCTTCTTCGCAATAGATATACATTTTACGCTTTTCTTCCGGCTTTTCAACTTCTACCTGCTCATCATTCGGCAAGTCATAAGTATCATCATCAAGTGCCTGAATTACTGCTTCAGCATAATTTCCATCGTGACTGATGCAGCGTTTGTACTTCTTGTTTTTTGCATACAAAACGATATTTGCCTTCTCCACAATAGCCTCAACACTTACACCATCGTATAAGGTATCGGTCATTGCTCTTACTTGTTCGGGGTATCCTCCGAAACGCATTGCTACCAAATTCCGCTCCCGTGCATTAACCTTGTGATATACATAGGTATCCGCATAACAGGTAAAGCGGATTTTTTCTTTGGTATCGGAATAGGACACTTCGGATAGTTCAGTCATCGCCCTGATTGTAACCACCCCTTTTCAAAACATCTTTTCTCAATATTTTACCTCCTTAAAATTTTTTTGAATTGATTAAGCCCTCAATTCAACCATCTCCTTTCTGCAGGGAACAAAAAAACACACGCAAAAAGCCCTAAGACTAATTACATGTGTTATTACTCCCAATATTTTTATAATCTCCGTAAAAATGAAAAAAAGCAGGTCAAAGACGCACCTATCCCAAAGGATAGAACTTCCTTAACCTGCTTAACTGCTTACCTGTTTAACTGCTTACCATTTTTACACTGTCATTATATCAATTATTTTTTGCCTTTTCAATGCCTGGAGGGAAAATAATCATATCTTTTCACTTTTTATTTTCACTCTCAATGATTTTATTGCCCTCATCTTCAGTTATGTATTCTAATTCAACCATACATTCTATGACTTTCTCTTGTCTTTGTGCTGCGAGGTCCGGTCTTACATTAAGGGAACAGGACAGAGGGCGCATTAGGAATTCCAACAAGCAAAGTGCATTCATAATCCGTCATTTCACTTGGAGCTTTATTGAAATATCCTTGTGAAGCATCGTATATACAATAATATCCGCTGCCATAGTATATACCATTTACATATAATTCAAGGATTTCATCCTTTTCATACTCCCGTTCGATTTTCAAAGCCATAAAGATTTCTGCTATTTTTCTTTGAAGTGCATGGTCATCAGGGAAATACATATTCTTTGCAAGTTGCTGTGCGATTGTACTACCACCTTCAACCCAATCCCAAGCTTTTATATCATTATATATGGCTCTTGATGTACCTATAATGTCAAACCCGTTATGCTTATAAAAACGACGATCCTCAACAGCCACAAGAGCATCAAAGTATATCTTTGGTATTTTATCATACTTCGTATAGTTCCCTTTGCTCTGTAGCTCTGATATCGCCGTTTCAAGAGGCTTATCATTCAAGACGGCTATGTATTTATCATAACCGCCTTTTATTTGAATACCTACGACTATAAGAAGTATGATAACCAGAAATAATAATGTTCTTTTTATTATCTTCATGGTTCATTCCTCTTTTGTTGATTATTTAGTTAAATTATAATACAAAATGTGCCAAAATACAACAGTTTGAAATCAATATCAATACTTTTTGAATTTTAAAATTGCCTTAAACATATCTCCGTCTATTACAATTTTCATTTCTCCGTTGCAAAGTTCCGTATAACTTTTTGCGATTGCAAGACCAAGACCGCTACCTTCAGTTGTTCTTGATTCGTCACCTCTGACAAATCTGCCCATTATTTCTTCTGCATCAAAATCAAGCGGATATGCTGAAGTATTTTTAAATTCAAATACAATCTGACCGTCTTTTTCTTTTGCAGATATAAAAGCTCTTGTGTTCTTCATTGAATACTTCAGGATATTGTTGATAAGATTATTCATTACGCGGGACATCTTTCTGCTGTCTGCCGGGAAGAACAGTTCCTTGCTTGCATCAACACAGAATTTGATTTCGGAAGTTTCAATTTCATTGTCAAATTCCGCAACGGCTTGGTTAATCAAAAGCTCTGCATCAAGCTTTTCAAAGTTTATTTCTTCGTTTCCGCTTTGTGCTTTTGATATGTCAAACAAGTCCTGTGTAAGAGTTTTAAGTCTGTCGCTCTTTTTTGCAATTACCTGCACATAATCCTGCGCTTCTTCTGGCAGGTCCTCAACCTTTGATAAAAGCTCGGTATAGCTTATGATGGATGTAAGCGGTGTTTTGAGATCATGCGATACATTGGTTATAAGCTCTGTTTTCATCCTCTCAGCTTTCATTTTTGCGGCTACCGACTCATCAATGCTGTTACCAATGTCGTTTATATTTGCAGCAAGTTCTTTCATATCTTCACACTTTAATTCAGGAATTTTGTAGCCGGAATTATAGTTACGGATTTCGCTTACACCTTTCTTGATTTCATCAAGATCTTTTGAACGATGAGCAACCAAGAACGATGCAAAACAAAACAGAGCAATACTTACCAATATCCAGAACGGAGTGCCAGAACCATAGGTAAACATGCCGAACAGACCAATTAAAGCAGTATAACCGAACAATGTTCCTATCAATAATACTCCTGTTTTCTTATGCAGTGTTTTAGAAATAATGTTTCTGTATCCTACAAAGGCGTTACGAATCCATACAACAACTTTAACAAAAATTCTCCAGCACCATCTGATAATACGCATTATAACGCTTGAGCCAATAAAATTCCTTTGCTTTATATTTCTGATAATCGAAAGGAGCGATGTTAATATAACGGTGCTTGCTATTGTTGTTGCAAAAATTTCAACGATATTGAAAATCCTCTCAGGAAAATGCCCGGAAAATACAGCATCCATTGAAACCACAATAATGTATAGTGCGAAAAATCCAATGATACCGATAGCTGCCAGATGTACCTCAAGCCAAATATTATCTACCCACATTGGTTTAAATTCGCCATCTTTATTTTTTCCACATACACAGATAAGGTATATGAGCATAATCAATGCAATTACAACAAAGACTAATATCCTGTATATCATATCGAATATCAGACTCTCCTGACGATACCAGCTATCGCTGCATTTATTCAGGTAGTCTTCTGTGATGGTTGATGCGATTTCTATAGAATCGTCATCGTTAAATCGGGAAACCTCATTAAGCATATAGTGGTAATATAAGTCATTTGTAAAACTAGCTTCTCGCTCAATGTGGATGTCTCCTTTACCCGGTCTCTTAGCATATAAGTAAAATTCATTTTGTTTCATGTCTTCTGGAGATGTGGCACCACAATTTGTAAACACACGATCATTCCATTTGATATAATAATTTACATTTTCCCTATTATACATATTATTTAATCGCTGTTCGATGTTTTGCTCCAAGGTTTGACCGTTCACCGTTAAAGGTTCGGTTCTTGTCACACTCTCCGTTTCATTGTCAACTCTATAAAAGTTATTATATGCATTGAAAATAATATTCTCCGGTTCATATAAATCTCCGATGATGCGTCTTGATTCCGAGAAATCATTTTCAAATTCATATATCATATCCTTTTCGTTTGTCATTATGCTATTTATACTTGTTGTTGCAGTTAATGCACCAAGCACAATACAGATTACGAATATGATTGCCGCAACAAACTTCGTGTAATTGGAATACAGAAATCTTTTCATTGCAAATTCCTCCTTTAATCAATCTTGTAACCGATACCCCAGACAACCTTGATATATCTCGGTTCTTTGGGATTAATTTCAATTTTTTCTCTGATATGGCATACATGGACTGTAATTGTTTTATCACCGACGAACTTATCTTCATTCCACACATTGCGGTAAATATCGTCTGCAGTAAATATCCTGCCACGATTCCTTGCCAGAAGCTCAAGTATTTTATACTCAGTGGATGTAAGACGGATTTCTTCGCCGTCAACCATTACTCTTTTATCTTCAGTGTTTACACAAAGGCCGTCAATCACAATTTCACCACTTTGCTTTCCAATTGATCCAAGTGTGGTATATCGTCTTAATTGAGATTTTACTCTTGCAACAAGCTCGGAAGGATTAAACGGTTTTGTAACATAATCGTCTGCGCCTGCAGTAAGACCTAAAATCTTGTCTGCATCCTCAGATTTTGCTGACAACATTATAACCGGAATATTTCTTGATTCTCTTAATTTCATAAGAGTTTTTATTCCATCCATCTTAGGCATCATAATGTCAAGTATCATCAAATGAATCTCATTTTCAGACAAAACATCAAGTGCCTCAATGCCGTCATATGCTTTAAGTACATTATAGTTTTCTCCAGACAAAAATATTGTGATACTCTCAACAATCTCTCTGTCATCATCAACAACCAATATGTTCATTTTCTTCACCTCCGGTTACATATTACAACAAAAGTTCTAAGAATTAGCAATGAATTTATTAAGATTTCTTAAGAATTGGTACTTTTTATAATTATTATACCATAGATTTGAGCATCATTCAATCGGCATATCCTTTTTGAGCTTGATGTTGATAAAGCAAAATCCACACCCGAAAAAGCATCAGACTATATCGTCAAGTTAAATGAAGAATGGACAGAAGGAACGGACAACATTGATGATAACAATGTCGAATCTAATACTGAAAATTCTGAAAAGCCGACCTTAACTCCTTAATAAGAATAAAAAATTGAACCTATCACTCCGCAAAGTGATAGGCTGCACTTATATGTATTAATCAATTTTACTTTAAGATATCCTTTACAATATCATTCGGAATTACAAATTCAGGACACCCCTGAGCGCCTGCTGCAACTTCATATTCATCAAAGCAGATTACGATATTACCATCGTTGTTGATGTAGAAATGCTGGTCTTCGCTGATCTTTGTAAACCTTTCATCTTCTCCCCCATCCAAGAAGTAAAAACCGGTTCCGTTTTCATTTTGTTTTTTCATTTCAGCAAGTATATAATCACTGATTGGTGTAACATAATCAGCATCTTTCTTGAACAAGGAATCAAGAGTTATAAGTGTTCCTGCTTTTTTGTCGATGTTATAGAAACGATTTACAGTTACAGATGATGCCTCTATGGTTGTGAAGTAAAAGTTTACAGCAAGAATATCTTCGTTGTCAGTTTTAACTTCATAATCTGCAGTAACACTGAGGTGGAAGTTCTTATCTCCGTACATATCACTCATTTTCTTAATATCACTTTCAAATGCTGCAATAATGGTATTTGCATTATCTTCAAGTTCTTTATTAAGTTTGTTTTCAAGGTCTTTGTTTAATAATCCTTCAATTTTAGGTGTTGTGATTTTAGCCTCATAGTTTTCTTCCTGAACTTCAAATCTACCGAAGGTCACCACTCTTACAATATCACCTAAAATCGGGACATCACTCGCCGCATAAGCAAGACTTGGGATGCAGTTTACCATAAGCACAAATGCTGCTGCAATCGCTGCTGCACTGTAGATAGTTTTTTTAAGCCAGTTAAAAGATACGGTCTTTTTAGTCATATCAGACATCTCCATTTCATCAATTTTTTCAGTTATGTCGAAAGGAGCCTCTATTGAATTTTTCATATTTTCACTATGGGATTTAAGTCTCATTTTCAGTTCAATATCTTTCATTGCTCTTCGTCTCCTTCCAAGAGTTTTTTGAGTTCATTCAGGGCGGATTTAGTTCTGTGTTTTACTGTTGATACAGGAACTACCAAAGATTTCGCCATCTCGTCATATGTCATATCATTATAAAACTTAAGCGTTATGTATATTGATAATTTCGGATCCATTCTACAAAGAGCATCCATTATTTCCATTTCGTCCGTGTTGGTGTTATAGAATGCATTTGTGTTATCAGTAAGTTCCTCCGTATAACGCCTGCTTTTTATAAAATTCTTGCATTTGTTTATTACGATACGGGTAATCCATGTTTTAAAGTATTTTTTATTCTTTAGTCCATCAATTGCTTTATATGCGGAAAGTGCAGCATCCTGCAGCACATCCTTAGCATCTTCCGTATTATGAAGATAAGCAACGGCAACCAAAAATAAAGACTTTTCATGTTTCCTGTATTCCTGTTCGAACAGTTCCCTCAAAACGATTCCTCCTTCCTGCTTTGTAAGGCCTTTACATCTATTAGACAACTCAAAACTGAAAAAAGTCAATGAAAATAAAATTTTTAGATATTTTTAATACGCTCTCTTAACACCCAATCCGCTTTGTGCAGCTATTAACTGACCGAACTCTCCCTGCATTAGTTCTGCAAAAGCATCAACCTTTGGATTGTTTTCACCATCACGAATTACTGCGTAATAGCTTGTTGTATATGGATAGGTTCCATCAGAAATAGTTTCTTCGGTTGGAGCTATGCCATCAATACTCAAGAATTTCAAATCAAGAGGACCAAGCACTGATGAATTAACCAAATAATAGTAGAACAAACTATATCCCATAGCATAGTTAGCATAGTTACCTTCGTTCTTTTGGTTATAATCATCAACCTCAGTAAGAATACTTGACATCATAATAGACGTGCGCTCTCTTGAAATATCCTCGTTTATTTCTTCTCCAGCTAAAACAAACTGTTCCATTTGAGCATGGCTGCCACTATCTTCATTTCTGCAATATGCAGCAAGCGTACCATCATCCCCGCCAAGCTCTTTCCAATTGGTTATACCGTTATTAACATAAATGTCGTGAAGTTGCTCTGTTGTAATATTATCAACTTTATTTTTTGTTCCTGTGAAGAAGATAAGTGCCTCATCAGCAATTGGAATAAATTTGAGCTTTACATTCTTTTCTTCTGCATACTTTAACACTTCTTCGCCTGCATCGGGAACAAATATCATTTCAACCTCACCGTCAATCAGGCGCTTGTACGATGCAACCGTTTTACTGTGTGCTTTTGGAAAATTGGGGTGGTTATCATAATTACGATAATACGCACTATATATATTCTGTGTTATTGCATAGGTTGATGTTGATCCGTCCAACACAGGTATTTCTACCTGTGGGGCAGTTTCCAATAAAATTGCTGGTGCATGATTATTAAAGAATGTACGAATAAACTGATATAAGAATTCACAGCATTCCACTCTTGTTACAGCCTGCTGCGGACACCAGAATAACTCGTCATCAGCAGTATCCATAAATTCATGGTCAACAAGTTCTACCAAAAGATGATAGTTTTCTTGAGTTAATGCCTTGTATGCAACTTTAGCGTAGTCAGACACTTTATCCATATCCTTGTATTTTGAGAAATCTGTTTCATTTTCTTGTGGTTCAATTTTCCCCATATCAGAAAGCATACGAAATGTCATAGCGATAAGCTGTTCACGGGTAATAACCGAATCAGGATTAAAGTTTGTATCCTTCATAAACACGCCTTTATCTACAAGTGCCATTATATATTCTTTTGCCCAATGATTTTCCGGAATATCTTCAAAGCACGACGCAGAGCGAGTTTTAGGAACACTAAACATTCTTGTAAAAATGGTTGCCATTTCTGCTCTTGTCAGTTCTTTATCGGGTTTAAAGCATCCATCTTCATATCCTACAACAACTTCTCTTGCCGTAATTTCATTTATGTATGAATCATACTTATATTTCTCACCCAAGTCATTAAAAGGCGTTGTATATTTCTCTACTTTTTCTACGGTAAAATCACTATTTTCCGGAAGATAAGCATAACTATATCCATCAAGAGGACCTA
>JAFWWX010000132.1 GCA_017517985.1 Clostridia bacterium
GTTCAGCGGAGAAAGATTTTGCGGTGAAAAATGTTATAATTTGAGCAGAGGTTATATTATGGCAGAGAAAAATCAAAAGAACAACTTCAAAATTGTCGTGGTCTTATACTCCTAACTCGCTACGCCTCTGCGCTATGCTTGATGCTTGCTGCTACGCACCTCTTTGAGCTTTGCTCAACGCTCGTGGAGCAATCTTCCTCGGCTCGCTTGCAAGCGAGCTTGCAGACTTGCTCTCTGTCGATTATCCGGCGCAGGTAACAACCCGCAGGCTAAGTATGAATGTTGCTGTTGCAGTTGCTATCGAAGAAGCTTGCAAGTAAGTTAAATATAAGAAAGCACCGCAATTTTGCGGTGCTTTTTTATATTTTTAAACTATGTGGGAGAGGGCTTTTTAGCCCTCCCGTTTTGTTTAATTGCTCTGTCATTCTACCACAGGAGTTTTTAATTAAAAGCCTATGGAAGAATTTTGTGTAAAGCCTCTTTCGTTCAAATAAATCGATTTAACAATGTAATAATTTTAAGTTCTTGACAAAATTTTCAATTTATATTAATATATAAATTGGTTGTTGAAAGTGACCATTTATAATTAGGAGGGATTTTGATGGAATCTAAATTTACAGGCGGATTACTCGGTTTAATCGGTATAGGCATAGTGCAGTGGCTTATAATCATTTTTACACTGGGAATTGGTGCACCCTGGGCGATTTGCATTGGGGAATGCTGGAATGCAAAGCACACAATCATTGACGGAAGACAGCTACGCTTTGACGGAACAGGCGGACAGCTTTTCGGAAACTATATAAAGTGGTTTTTGCTTACAATAATAACTTTGGGAATTTATTCCTTCTGGCTTAACATTAAAATGAGAGAATGGGTTGTTAAGCATACACATATGGTTTAAGTTTATATCTGAATAACGGAGCTTGTCGCTCCGTTTTTTCTTGACTTTTTTACATTTAAGTGCTTCGTTCATTGTAAATCTGAAATAAGAAAAATGCAACAGAGTAATGAACAGGTCCAGTAAAAACGGACAATAGAAAAAAGAGACCTCCTATGGTAGAATAATATAAACTACCATAGGAGGATTTTTTATGCCCAGAGAGTACATACATATAAAACAATATGAAAACGAGATACTGCAATTAAAATCTGAAGGGCTGACATACCAACAGATTGGAGAACGTTTGGGGCTTGAGCGAATCAAGATTAAGCAATTTTTCGAAAGACAACGTATCAGAGAGAAAAAGCTTGCTTCAGGTATAGTTATAAAACCAAAAGGCAGACCGCGTAAGAACGAAACAGAATTGCCACCGTCAATACAACAGTTAAGCAAACTCTCTCAGTTGCGATATGAACTTGCGATGAAAGAGCGACACATAAAGCAACTGCAAATGGAAAACGAATTGATGCGGGATTTTCTCTCGCTCACAGAAAGGAAGTGAGGACGAGCGTAAAATATATGGTAATCTACCGTCACAAAGATAAATATTCAATTAGTGAAATGTGCCGGTTCTTTAGTGTATCCCGAAGCGGATATTACGGTTATGTGTCACGAATGGATATTTCTGCATGGGATTTACCATTAGCTGAAAAAATAAAGGAATGCCAGAATGAATGCGGCAAGACCTATGGTTACCGCAGAGTACATATATGGCTTGAAAGACAAGGGATTTATCGCAATCCAAAAACAGTATTGAGGGTTATGCAGAAATATGGTTTGCTATCGGTAATCAGACGAAAGAAATACCGTAACCATGGAGAATATCTACATAAATATCCCAACCTGTTGAACAGAGATTTTAATGCCGAAAAACCAAATCAAAAGTGGGTTACAGATATTTCATATATAAACACAAAGCAAGGCGTATTGTATCTTTCAGTCATTAGGGATTTGTATGACAACAGTATCGTTGCATACAAAACCGGAACCGAGCAAAATGTGAATCTTGTTTTAAGCACTATTAAAGAGGCGAAGAAAAGAGAAAAGGTCACCGCAGAGCTGCAACTCCACAGTGACCAAGGCTTTCAATATACCTCAAACGCATATTATTGCCTAACTAAATCATACAACATTACGCCGTCAATGTCAAGGAAAGGTAATCCTTATGACAATGCTTTGGCTGAAAATTTCTTTTCCATTCTTAAAACAGAATGCATTTATCGAGTAAAACTTCGGACCTATGATGAAGCTCGCCTACTCATAGGTGAGTATATTCATTTCTACAACTATCAACGTATTCAACTAAAAACAAAACTGACACCACTTGAAAAGCGATGTCAGTATGTTGCTTAAAATTTAATTTAATCTACCATAAAGGTCTTTTTTGTGCTGTCCGTACAAATTGGAGCACAACA
>JAFWWX010000133.1 GCA_017517985.1 Clostridia bacterium
GGTCCATTTGACAACTTGTTTCTTACCTGACTCTCAGCACCACAGGTTCTCTGTAAAGGCATTATTGCCGTTATCTCCGCTTCAACGGTTTAAAATATTAACTTTCTATATATTATACTCACATCATATGCTCGTGTCAATAGTTTCACGGTAAAATCTCAAAATAAACAGTTCATTTATTGTTCTATTAGTCTGTTGATAAATCTCACTTTCCATTTCTGATTCCTCTTTATGAATATGTTTTAATAATTTCTTCGGCAATAACTTTTTTGGATACACATAGGTCCATTGCCTGTTTTTCTATGTAGCGATGAGCTCCTTGCTCGTCCATTTTTAGTTCGCTGATAAGCAACCACTTTGCTCGGTTAACAAGTCTGATTTCTTCCATTTTTTCTTCAATGGATAAGGATTTCTCTTCAAATCTGCGCAGTCTTTCTCTTGCACTTGCCATCCAGTCAAGAGCTTGTATGGTAGTAGGTTTGGTAGTGGGTTTTGGGAGCACAAAAACTCCGTGTTCCGCCACTTTGTTAAAAACCTGTGCATAAACATCGTTTCTGACAAACAAAAGAACAACAGTACTTTTTCCTGCACAGACATCAACCGCAAAATGGGTTCCATTGTCATCAGGCAGAGGAGAGTTTACTATTACATAGTCAAAAACTCTTTCAGCAACAATTCTTTTTGCCGTGCTGATGTTTGAAACCGTATGTACGGGATGGTACTTTGATTCGGGAAGCAAATCTTTGAGAGCAGAATTGAAATTATCTGCTGCCGATACAACAAGGACACTGTATACCTGTTCCTTAAGGCTCATTTTGCTTCCCTCCCTTTATAGTTTATTTATTACAGTAAATATTGAGAATTGATACAGGGATATGCTTTTTAATAAAACCGCTTTCCGCTGCTGCCGTACAGGCTGATTTTAAATCAGCGGGCAGCTTACGGTGTTTTTTCAAGGTTTCGTCATCAGCTTTATAAAGGTTGATATCCGAAACATACGGAAGCTCCAGTTCATTTTTGATTCCGTCAAGCCCTGCATAAATCATAAGTGCAAATGCAAGATAAGGATTTGCCGTAGGATCAGGTGAGCGGAGCTCTGCACGGCGGTATTCACCGACGGCGGCAGGTATTCTGACAAGTTGTGAACGGTTTTCGCTCGACCATGAAACATATTGAGGTGCTTTGCTTTTTCCAAAGCGCTCATAAGAATTTTCGGTGGGATTAAGAAAAACCGTCATTTCGCAGGCTTTGTCAAGAATGCCTGCAATCATATTGCAAAGCCTGTCTGATTTATCATCCATTTTCACGGACATATTTATATGGAATCCGTTGCCGGGCTGATTTTCAAGAGGCTTTGCGCTGAAATCGGCATAAAGACCGTTTCGCCTTGCAACTGTTTTTACAATTGTCTGGAAGGTCATAGAATTATCGGCAGCGGTCAGGGCATCGGAATAGCGGAAATCAATTTCGTTTTGACCGGGTCCCTCTTCGTGATGCGAGCTTTCGGGGCGAATACCCATTTGCTCTAAAGTAAGGCATATTTCACGGCGGATGTTTTCTCCTCTGTCGTCGGGAGCAATATCCATATAGCCTGCATTGTCGTAGGGCTCTTTTGTCGGATTACCGTTTTCATCAAGCTTGAAAAGATAGAATTCCTGTTCTGAACCGAAGTAGAAATGAACACCCTCAAGTGCAGCATCACTCACAGCCTTTTTCAAAAGACTTCTGGTGTCGCATTCAAATGACTTTCCGCACGGATAGGATATGCCGCAATACATTCTGACAACCTTTCCGTGCTCGGGTCTCCAAGGCAATACCGAAAGGGTTGAAGGGTCGGGGATAAGAAGCAGGTCCGAATGCGTTTCGTCACCGAAGCCTGTAATTGCGGAGCCGTCGATGGCGATACCGTATTCAAACGCACGGGAAAGCTCCTGAGGCATAATCGATATATTCTTTTGCCTGCCGAAAACATCGCAGAATGCAAGTCGGATAAACTTAACGTCTTCCTCTTGAACGAATTGAATAACCTCTTGCTTTGAATACTTCATAAAACTACCTGCTTTCTGAATTATGGTTTAATTGGCTACATACATTTGTCTATACGGATTCTTACTGTCGGGAGTAACAACCGTGAAATGCGAGTTTAATATTTCGTTTTCATCATATCCGAAAAAATCGCAGTATTCGGATATGTATTTTTTTATTTCTTGAACATCCGTTTCAGTTGCAGCTTTCGCTGTGACCTGACTTGGGAAAATGATATCCTTGCACTCTCCACGCAAAAACATCTTTCCGCCGTGCATACCCGTGCATGGGAAATTGCCGACTATCCGCCTGCCTTCAGAACAAAGACCGAGAACAATGATTATTCCGCCTGCCTGATACTCTCCGAGAAAGCTGCCTGCAGTGCCGCCGATAACCATAACCGGAATTTTATCCTTATATGCCTTCATATGGATTCCCGCACGGTAGCCGGCATTGCCTTTTACATAAATTTTTCCGCCTCGCATTGCATAGCCTGCGGCATCACCGATATTTCCGTGAATGAATATTTGGCCTTCATTCATAGTGTCGCCTACGGCATCCTGCGCGTTTGCATTTACGATAATGGTCGATCCATTGAGATAAGCACCGAGAGCATTGCCGGGTACTCCGTTAATTGTGATGTTCTTATCAGACATACCGGCGGCAATGAAGCGTTGACCGCAGCATTCTTCA
>JAFWWX010000134.1 GCA_017517985.1 Clostridia bacterium
TATTGCTCAATTAAAGAAATAAAATCATTTATGGATTTTTCGCAGGTGGTATGTTCGCTTGCGGAAATTTTAATTTGCTCTTTTTCTTCTTGTAGAGAAGAAAGCTCACTTGACATATTGGAGTACATAGCGGAATAAATTTCTTCCGTAATTCGCCCGAATGTTTTATCCTCATAAATATTCTGTATGAGTATGTTCAACTCGTCAATACGGCTTTCGATACGCTTTAACTTTTCGGTGCTTAACTGCACGTTGTCATTTGTGCTGTTATTGAAAAATCCCATAAGCTCCGCAGCATATTTTTCTTTGTTTTCTTTCACAAGGTTAATATGTCTGTTAATGTCATACAGAACAAGCTCCGCAAAGGTATCAAGATTGACAGTATGAGGTGAGCAGCTTTCACGATGTCTTGCATAGCCGCCGCAACGATAGTAATGGGATTTACGCCTGCCGCATGCCTTGCCAAAGACAAGATTTGCTCCGCAATCACCGCATTTTAACAATCCTCTGAATATGGAATCGGCGTTGTTTTCTGTCGGCTTTTTTATTGCTATGCGTTTCTGCACAGTATAAAAAGTTTCCCTGTCAACTAACGGCTCGTGCATATTTTCTACCTTAATTTTTTCATTTTCCGCAACCTTAATTCTTGTTTTGTCCTTGAATGATTTTGCGGTAGTGTAGTTATTTACAACCGTTCCGATATAAACCTCATTTGTTAAAATAAACCGGATTGTCGGCTGACACCAATCATACGGGTATTTTACATTTGTTTTATGCACCACACCCTGCATATCTCGTGTGTACGCTCCCGGGATTGGAATTTTCTCTGCCTTAAAGGTTCTTGCAATAGCATTGCAGTTTAGACCCTCTAACGCCATTTGAAACATTCTCTTAACTGCCGGAGCATTTTCATCAGGTATCAGCTTGTGCTTGTTTTCGGGCGATTTTCTGTACCCATACGGCGTTGTTGCACCTAAAAATTCACCGTTTTGTGCCTTTGCTCTGAATGACGATTTGATTTTACGGCTTATGTCACGGGCATACCATTCATTTATAATATTTTTGAACGGGGCAAACTCATTATCGCCGTTTGCGCTGTCAACATTATCATTTACGGCAATAAACCTTACATCATATTTCGGAAACATAATCTCGGTGTAATATCCCGTTTGCAAATACTCACGCCCAAGCCTTGACAAATCCTTTACAATAACCGTTCCGACATTGCCGTTTTCTATCTCGGTTATCATAGTCTGAAATCCGTCACGCTCAAAGGTAGTACCCGAAATACCGTCATCTACAAAATATTTGCAGTTGAGGTGTCCGTTTTCTTCTGCATACTGCTTTAGCATTGCCTTTTGGTTTTGTATGCTCATACTGTCGCCGCTGTACTCATCATCACGGCTTAATCTGCAATAAAGAGCAGTTATTTTGTTAAATTGCTGTTTCTTATTCATTCGACCTTCCTTTCCGAACAGCAATTTAAGATATTGTATATTCTAATTATACCGCGCTTATTAAAATAATTCAACGCTAAACCAAAAATTTCTGCTCTTTTGGTATCTTTTTTTAATCTTTTATGGTATAATTGTATAAAAAGAATAACAAAAAAGCATTGAACGGAAATTGACTGCAAATTGAGTAAAAAGGAGGGGCATTTTGATTATGGAAAGATGTGATTTCTGCATTGCAGCCAAAACGATTTTAGGTTTTGTTGCAGACAGTAAAAATATAAATCAGCTTGATTTTATGTACGAGCTTTTTAAGGACTTTATCGAAAGTAACGAGGGAGCAGATTTTGACTTTGACAACGGACTTGTGTGCCGATGGCTGAACGGAACGGCAAAAATAAGTACAAGAATTACAGGCTATTATTCCGAAAACGGAAATATAGAAGCTATGGCTATTGATATTGAGGAAAACATTTTGCCCCTGCTGTATGATAAGTATATGGCTACGGAAGAACTGTATCATTTGTTTATGAACGATATAACCATATCCGCACCATTAAAGAAAGAATATACAGAAAACTATCCCTATGACAATGACACGGAAATAGCAGACTTTTTCGGCCGCATACTTCTTTATACTATGAACAGGGATTTTAGAAAAAGAGATATTAAAACAAAAGAATTATTATCTATGGGAACACTGTCGCCCTGTACCCGTGATTACATTTTTGACATTGTACCCAAGCCCTGCCGCCATTTTTGCGGACGGGAAACCGAGCTTGAACAGATACATAATTTAATTACGGAAAATGACAAGGTATTTTTGCGTGGTGTTGCAGGCATAGGCAAAAGTGAGCTTGCGAAAATGTACGCTGAAAAATATAAAAAGGAATACACAAATATTTTGTATTTTCACTATACGGGGAGTATAGAAAAAATGATTGCAGACTGCCATTTCGCCGATGATACGGACGAAACGGAAGAACAGCTTTTTGAAAAGCACCACAGATTTTTACGCAGTCTTAAAGAGGACACGCTGATTATTATTGATAATTTTAATATCGTTCCCACAAATGAAAGTTTGTTTTCGGATATAATGCAGTACAGATGTAAAATCCTGTTTACCACACGGAGCAGATTTGATGATTACACATCTCTTGAGCTTGCGGAAATGCCGGAAAATAATCTTGTAGAACTTGTGGGGAAATTTTACACTAAAACCGAAAAGAAAATTGATGTTGTAAAACAGATTATTGACGAGGTACACGGACACACGTTATCCGTAGAGCTTGCGACAAGGCTGCTTGCTTCGGGAATACTGAAACCAAAAAAGCTGCTTGCGGAATTGAAACAATCCAAAAGCGTATTGCAGACAGAGGATAGAATAAATCTTATCAAAGACGGAAAGAACACAAAGGCAACCTACTTTGAGCATATCCACAGGCTGATGTATGTTGCAGGGCTTAAAGGTGAAGCCGGAGAAATTATGCAGTCTATGACCTTTGTGTCAGATGAGGGCATATCTCCAAGACTGTTTGCAAAGCTGCTTAACTTACGAAACCTTAACACATTAAATCTGCTCATAGAATACGGCTTTATACAGCAGAATGATTTACACAAAATCACTTTGCACCCGTTAATAAAAGAAATTACCCTTGACGATATGAAACCAAGTGTTTCAAATTGCAAAACTTTAATTGATAATATACATAAATCCTGTCTGTTTCACGGCATAGATTTGCCGTATCATAATACAATGTTTAATATTGTTGAGAATATAATATTACTTGCCGACAAGGACGATACGGACAAGTACAAGCTATTCTTAAAAGATGTATTTGCATATATGGAAAAATACGCATATAAAAACGGAATGGAGCTTATCATTTCCGAGCTTGAACAGATGATACAGGCAAACCCGAATCCAACAGACAGAGCAACCCTTTTTGACTATAAATCCGCTTATGAATATATCTGTAACAAGGATATTACGGCAGCTATGGAATATGAACTGCAGGCGGTAAATTTGTGTGATGAATTTATACAAACCAATCCACACCTTGCGGCTAACATCTATGCAAACATAGGCGGCTTATATCACACAACGGGCGATATGCTGCAAGCAAAGGCTTTTATGGAAAAGGCATATAGTGTTTTAACGGAAAACAACTTGCAGTACACCGCAGACAGCATTATACAAATCTGCAACTATGCAAATCTTGCCGCCAATCTCGGAGAGCCGGACAAGGCAATACAGGCACTTAAAAAATGCACTGAAAGAGTTGTGGAAAACGGCAGTATTCACGCAGAGCTTTTATGGAACACAGGGCTTATATATTTACAGATAAACGACAAGGAAAACGCCGTAGAATATTTGAAACGAGCCTTAAATATCTATACGGAAATATGGCAGGACGAGCCGGAACTCATAGAACAGAAAATTTTGGAGCTTAAAGAAAACCTGCTTGCTTACGGGATAAATCCTCAAAATTTAATAACTGAAAATTAGTCAAAAATCACTCAATTTACGCTCAATGTAAAATGACCTCTTTTCTTGTAAACTTTATTTGAAGTTCACAAAGAAAGGAGGCATTTTTTATGCCGGAAAAATCAATAAGAGCCGCACCCATAGGCGAAGCCTACCGTAAAAAGTGCGGAAAAATTACTTATGTTGTGTCGGCGTTCGGAAACCCCGACACAAAAAACACGGCAGACGATTTGATTTTATCTATGCTGAAAAATAAAACAAAGGAGCGTGTTGCAGTATGACAGACACAGAAAAGAAGCTGACACAGGAAAAGCACAGGCTTGAAGAAGCTATTGCCCGTGACAGAGTAAAAGAACGCAAGGCAAGAACGCACAGGCTTATTAAAGAGGGCGCAGCTTTGGAAAAGGTTTTGCCCGAAATAAAATCTGTTGAGCTTGAAAATGTAGAGGATTTTTTACACGGAGTTTTTGCAGAAAAGCAGTAGTAAAATATAAGATTGTGAACTTCTTTCGGGGGTATTCCGATACGGAAAACCCCCTCTTTTCCCTGATAAGGGCGCACTTACTCACCACCGATAAAATCGGCGGTGGTACTTCCTTGCGGAAGTCGTGCGCTCCTTTAGCGGAGGGCAGGCAGACAATACAAAAAGTTGCATTGTCTGCATAGGTCGGCACATCTGCACTTTTGCAGATAAATTGAAATAATAACCCTATTCCAATTTGGTACAAGGTTGTACCGCCGACCAAAGATAAAATCTGTTACATAGCTTTTATCTCAAATGTGCGTTATCTGCCTTGCATCTTCCGCCCACTTTCTTTTTTAGAAAAAGAAACAAAAACCGTCTGCACGATGCAGACAGAAAGGAGTAAATCGCTATGGCAATTTACCATTTAGAAGCAAAGGTCATAAGTCGGGGTGTCGGCAGAAGTGCCGTTGCTGCTTCTGCATATATGAGCTGTTCCCGTATATATAACGATTATGACGGAATACAGCACGATTACACAAGAAAACAAGGGCTTGTCTATGAGCAAGTTTTACTACCGTCACAAGCACCGCCGGAATGGAAAGACCGAAGCGTATTATGGAACGCCGTTGAAGATGCGGAAAAAACAAAGGACAGCAGACTTGCAAGGGAGTTTGTTGTAGCCTTACCTACGGAGCTATCAACAGAAGAAAATATATACTTGCTTAAGGAGTATGTGCAAAATAACTTTGTTAATGACGGTATGTGTGCCGATTTCTGTATGCACGATACAGACGGACACAACCCCCACGCACATATTATGCTTACAGTCAGACCGCTTGACGAAAATGGTAAATGGCAGAACAAGACTGAAAAGGAATACTTATGTATAAAAGATGGAGAGGAACGAGGGTTTACATCAAGTGAGTTTAAGACCGCACAGGCTGATGGTTGGGAAAAACAATATCAGTACATAGTCGGCAAAAAGAAAGTATATATGCCGCCCTCTGTTGCAGAAACACAAGGATATGAGCGTGTATCAAAATATCCTAAAAGTACACGCTACGGCAGACAAAATCCAATCGCGGAAAGGTGGAACAGCGAGGAACGGCTTTTGATATGGCGAAAGAATTGGGCAGATGTAAATAACAAGTATTTAGAACAGAAAAATATAGACAGTCGGATAGACCACCGAAGTTATAAGGAGCGAGGAATTGACGAACAGCCTACTATACACGAAGGTGTTTCTGCAAGGATAATTGAGAAAAAAGGCGGAACTTCCGAGCGTTGCGAAATCAATCGGCAAATTAAAGCGGATAATAAATTCTTGCGTGAAATTAAAGCTAATATTAAGAAACTGCTTGAAGCCGTAAAGCATACCTTGCCGACTGTTGCTAATGCTCTTGAAAAATTACGGGGCGTTATGATTCATTGCAGATATGTAATATCTTTTTCGGACAAATGGAAAACCGCAAAAGCTCTTGAAGCCGCAACCCTTAAAATTGATTGTGATAATTTTTCTGCAATTACAACAGAGTTACAGGCAAAAATCAAAGAGAGAAAACAAAAGCAAATTGAAAAAGAAAATACACCTGCAATTAAGATTTTCAGGCACAGAGAATTAACACAGTTTATCAATGAACTGTCGGAGCAGATTGAGGAATTACGCACAGAAAAAAGTACAATTCTTGCTAACCTTAACACAGACGATATTAAAACTGTCAGGGCAAAAATGGAGGATATTCAAAAGGCAATGCCTGTTATGGAAAAGCACGCAAAGGAAAGCAAGGAAAAATTAAAATCCACACAACAGGAATTTGCACAGTTAAAGGCACAGGCACTGGAATTTGACACAGAAGAACTTGAAAATATACGCTATGCCGTGAGAACGCAAATTGAAGCTGATACCGCAGAGGATTTACACAAAATTTACGGCAAGTCTTTTTCAAAGGATATGTTTGTTTCAGCAAAAGAAGAAACGGACAAATCCATAGGCGAAACAGGCAAACGCTCCGTACGCAGAAAACTTGAACGCAGCAAGGATAAAATACAAGCTGAAAACAGGCAGAAAAAACAGGAACGGAACAAGGATAAAGATGTGGAACGATAAAAAAATATACAAATTTTCTAAAACATCTTGACAAGTGTAGCTACATCTGTTATACTTATGTTGTGGCTACAAGTGTAATTACACTAAAATCAATCTTATGTAACATAAGGAGGACAATAAAATGTCAACTGTTAAACAAACAATTACTGATTCCGAATACGCAATTATGCGAATACTCTGGAAAGCTGAAAAACAAATGACCGTTGCAGATGTTGTAAGAGAGCTTGACGGAAACGACTGGACGGCTTCTACCGTATCTACCTTTTTGCAAAGGCTTCTTAAAAAAGAGGTTATTGCCTGTGATAAAAAGGGCAAGACCAATTTGTATTACCCTTTGCTTAAA
>JAFWWX010000135.1 GCA_017517985.1 Clostridia bacterium
CTCTCACAGTAAAAGAAATTGAAGACGAAATCAATTATCAGGAAACGATGTCTATGGGAGGTATGTAGAATGGCTGTTTTGTTTTCTCACATTACCATATCAGCAGATAACGGATCAACAGAAACTTTTTTGTGCGGAGGTATTCCTGATAAAGAATCAGACTTTGAAAACCTTACAGCATATCAGAACTTTCTGGAAGACAATCCTGAAATTGAATCAATAGATGTCGAAGTCAGAAGTTTTCTGTACGGTGATGGAGAAGTAGTAGATGCAAACGAATATGAGGTTGCCTACTTTACAAAACGAGGACCTGATTTTATAGAAAGGTCAACAGTAAAACCGTATGATGAATCAAACTTCATAATTCTTACAGACAATGATATTGATGAAGAACCACAAATGGAAATGTAGAGGTGAATAAAAATGCTGTATGTATTAAGTTTTGCCGGAGGAGCAATCTTCGGAGTAGTCATGATGTGCTGCTTCATTGTAAGCGGTCAAGAATCAAGAATGGAGGAGAAATACCTGAATGGAGAACAGAATCAAGGTGATGGTCTTTGAACCGTTAAAAGAACCTTATATAGAAAATATAAAGAATGTACCTGAAGCATATAAGAGCATTGTAGAAGGAGAAACAGAAGAAGTAAGGCTCGATGAAAAAACACTCCTTATATGCAATTCAGAGGGAAAAGAAAAAGAGCTTGTTCCGAATAGAACGATCGGCAACGATATTATCTGTGGAACATTCTTTCTTGCAACAGATACCGGAAGTGATAAGTATGCCTCAATAACCCCAATGCAAGCACAGTTTTATAACAAAAGATACGGTGATGCTGAAGTAATATCACAGGCAGATGTCAAATATTTGAGTCAGATCGGTTCAGTGGGTATTGGAAGGGATACGGTATATCTCAACAACCTGAGTATGAGATTTAATGAAGAGAAAATTGATTTCAAAAAGGTGGCAGCTTCGTACAAGACAGAAGACAAGCTCGAAGCAAAAGAACTTTTAAAAACAATGCATGAGGTCTTTTGCTCCACACACAAAACGGATTGTGTGGATGATCTCGATACTGTCGGAGATGAGTTTGTTTCACTTCCTGCAGTGATTAAGTCAGATAAGACAGGAGAAATCTGTGTGGGGCTAGTGTATGTAGATATTGAATCATCGGGTGAGCATTGGGGAACACAGTTTGCATTTAGTCTTGGCTTTTATGGTGAAGATGGAGAAACAATGCCACCGACAGTTAAGGCAGAGCGTGATAGAATCGGCTCATATGACTATTGGTACACACCAACCTTTGCAGGAGATATACATGTGAGCTTTGACGATGTCCCTGAAGATGTTCAAAGCATGCTCGATTATGCAAAGGGAATTGAAGAACAAACACAGGGAATGAATATGAATTCAATATAAAACAGAAATGAGGAAAATGTGATGATTTGTGAAATTGAGAATTTATCAAACGGTAAGGTGAAGATTTTATCGTTGCCTAAAGAAGCGAGAGATTTAGATGTGTTTCTTATGGAATTCGGACTAAACGATGAGAATAATTTTGCTCATGAGATTGTCTCAGTGGATACCGGAAGTAGAGAACTTAACAGCGAGATAATTTCCAGAAAATTAACGGTAGATGAATTGAACTACTTTGCTTTCTTTTACGAGCTTGAGAAAGGAAATTTTGAAGATAGGTTTATAAATCTTATATATTCTGTTATTCCGACAACAAACAAGGACTTTCTTAATCTGGCATTTGATTCTGTCCTTTACGATTTTCATTATGTATCAGGCGATGAAGAGGCATACAGACTGCTAAAAGAGGACTACCCTGAATACGAAAAGATGTCTATGGTTGAAGCCTTACATGACGCACAAAAAAATAAGAAGGGAAAGTTTGTAAACAGACATCATTATGCAATACGGATCCCCGGCTTATGTGATGGTGATGACGCAGATTTTTATAATGGTATATCGATGGATTCTGATGTTGAGGATGATGGAATGCGTGATGTTGCAAGGATAACACTGATTGATTTTGAGGCACATAACAAGAAATGTGATGAGATTCCAAAGCTCACAATCAATCTCCCTACGACAGATTACAGCATAACCCGTGCATTACATAGGATGAGAGATAAAAGATTTATTATAAGAGTGGAAAGGACACATATGTCAAAATTTCCTATAACATGGACGGTAGGTGATAGTATTAGGGAAATTAATTATTGTGCTGAGATTTGGGCAGGGATTGAAGACAATAATGCACTGAGATGTAAACTCAAAATATTAAGTAAACAGAAAAGGGAACAATACAGTGCCAGACGATTTTTGGAGATATATTATACACACGGATCTTACAGGTTCTATCCTGGCATCTGTTCTGAAACATCACTTGAATCACTCGAACCGATAAAAAGTGCTGTGTTCCCAACCAATGAAGATCCCAAAAAGTTAGCTAAAGATATTTTGTCGAGATATGAGCATGTCTTCGTAGACGAAGGACTCGTTTTGAAAACAAAAGGCAATGATGGATTTGAAGCATATTTTGATATAGAATGGGCTTAACAATAAAACAAAATTGAGGCGGTCAGTTTGTGTGAACTTAAACACACGAATTGACCGCCTCTTTTTTTGTGCCTGAAATAAGGCAGAAAGGAGCAGATTGCTATGAAAAAGAAATGTGGCAACCTGGTGCGCGATGCACCCAAGGCATAAATATCGTAGTGAACCGGCGGTTGTGAAATGCAACCGCCTAAATTTATGCCAAATCGGAGGTGTTTGAGATAGCTAAATATCAGAACAGCCCGATTCCATATGTAGGCGGAAAAAGAGCAATGAGAGAGATAATCTTAAAGTCGTTCCCTCTGCAGTACCGTAGGTACATAGAGGTATTCGGCGGAGGTGCTTCAATCCTCTTTGCGAAACAGAAAGAAAAGTTTGAGGTGTATAACGACTTCAATGGTGACCTTGTAAACATGTTCAGATGTATCAAGGAACGACCGCTTGCGTTACTTAAAACCTTAAAGTTTTTTCCGCTTCACAGTAGGCAGGACTTTAACATACTGCTGGACTTCCTAAACGGTGACGAACCAAAATACCCATACCAGAAGGAAGAAATGCAAATAGCAGAGGAGTATTTTGACAAACGAGATGAAGAAGAAATTAAACACATTTTGAGCGAAAAGGTAAAACTTTACGATGTAGAAAGGGCGGCTACCTTCTATAAGTTGATTAGATACAGCTATGGAAGTGCCGGAAAGAGCTTCGGCGGACAGCCTGTAAACCTTTCGAGTACATTGGAGCTTCTATCTGCGGCTGCTTTCAGATTGAGAGAAACCGTAATCGAGAACAAGGACTTTGAAGGTCTGATCAAACAATATGACAGACTCGAATCGTTCTTCTATCTCGATCCACCATATGTAGAAACGGAGGGACATTACATGGTTGACTTCCCGAAAGAAAACCACATCAGACTGTTTAAAACCTTAAGCGAAATCAAAGGTAAATTTCTTCTGTCATACAATGATTGTGAATTTATCAAAGAACTATACAAGGACTATACAATCGTTGAACACACTCGTGCAAATCCTCTCGCTCACAGATATGACTCCGGCAGTCAGTTCAAGGAGCTTTTAATCGCCAACTACGATATAAACGAAAGAAGAAAAAACGAACCTAAACAATTATGTCTATTCGGAGAGGATGATTTTTATGAGTTTAATTATTTACAGGACTACAGGTACAAGAGGCCGAATCACACTACCGTTTTTATTCCGAGAACTCTTGAGGAAAATAGGCAATAACACCTATATCAAGATTGTTTTCGATGGTGTGAGGCTGATTATAACACCAATGGTTGATAAAGGGAAATACCTGCAGGAATTTGATGTAGGTGTAAACCTTACTGAAAATGAAGCTGATGAGCTTCTTGTTGGCTACAGCAAGGAGTCGTTGATGAACATGCAAGCAGCAGTACAAAAAAGATTACAAATGTGTACTGAAGGTGAATCGGCTAATATCAACGGCGGAAAGTAAGAACAACGAATCATAAAAATTTAATACCTTCATGAAGTGTCGATGAGCTTTAGTCACCTGATTGGAGCGATGAAAACAGTGATTAGATTTTTCGATATGTTTTCAGGCATTGGCGGTTTCAGAGCAGGACTTGAAAGAGTCGGCGGATACAAGTGCATTGGTCACTGTGAAATAGATCCGTTTGCAAACAGAAGCTACAATGCCATTTTTGATACTGAAGGTGAGGTTTTTTTTGATGACGCTACGAAAATTAACCCAAAGAATATCCCGGAGTTTGATCTCCTTTGTGCTGGGTTTCCGTGCCAGTCATTTTCGGTCGCCGGAAAGCGAGGAGGTTTCGAAGATTCAAGAGGTACTCTCTTCTTCGAAATTGCAAAAGTTCTTAAAGAAAGGCAGCCTAAATATTTTCTTCTTGAAAATGTTCCCGGACTGCTTAGTCATAACAAAGGGCAAACATTCCTTACAATCCTGCGAACGTTGGATGAATTGGGGTATGGTATTGAATGGCAAGTGCTTAACAGCGCAGATTTCGCTGTTCCCCAATCCAGAAAAAGAGTGTACGCTTTCGGATATCGTGATATCCGATGCGCCGGAAAAGTACTACCTTTCACAGAGTGCAACCCACAGACTCTTAAGCAAGTCATTGGAGGAAATCAAGGACAAAGAGTGTACGACATAGATTGTCTCAGTTGTACACTAGCAGCAAATGCAGGCGGTCAGGGCGGAAAAACAGGCATGTATATAGACATGAATGAAAACCCGTGTATCACTTGCTTGGCAAGATGCATTAAAAGCAGATACAACAGTGGGATAACAAATCGCAGAGGAGAAAACTCAGCCATATTAGAGTGTTATATGCCATGTCTGACTCCGAACAGACTACATAAAAGGCAACAAGGTCAAAGATTCAGACCTGATGGTTGTCCGATGTTCACCCTGACCGCATGCGATATACACGGTATCTTAATGGGATGCAGAATCCGTAAGCTTATGCCGAAAGAGTGCCTAAGATTACAAGGCTTTGCAGACGAACAGATAGACCGCATGCTTGAACTGAACTCAGACAATCAACTATATAAACAAGCAGGAAACGCCGTAACAGTTACGGTCGTACAAGCAATAGGAGAGCGAATTAAGCTCTTGGATGATCAATTATATAAAAGGAGGAACAAGATTTATGGATTACAAAGCTAATGTAACTTTAATGACAAAACCCGGAAGCTTGAAAGGCGTAGCCTCAGTTTCCATCAATGAGGAGTTCGTTGTAAAAGGACTCAGAATTTACGAGGGTGACAATGGTCCCTTCGTATCAATGCCTTCCCGTAAGGTTGGCGAGAACTATGAGGATATTTGCTTCCCGATTACTGCAGAGGGCAGAGAAGCTCTTCACAGTGCGGTACTTGAAGCATATGAACAGAAATTGACTCAGCAGGAGGAGCAGACCAATGAAGAAGGTAAAAATGGCAAAAAATCCGGAAGTAAGAAATCTCAGAAACAGTCAGATGCACCTAAAGCAGATGAAAACGGTGAAGAGATGTCCGAGGATCAGGAAGAACAGACCGAGGCAGGGCCGGAAATGAGCATGTGAGGTGAATAGCCAATGGCGGTTCAGTTTTACAGGTACTCTTTAGAACGTGCAAGGACAGACAATGATATGGACTTGTACAATGAGAGTCAGTATGAAAACCGAAGATGCCGAGACTATATTCAGGATGAAGAAACAGGCTTCCATGCCAATGCCTACAAAGATAATTGTGTAGACAGTGATGGCAGTTACACTCGAAAACTCATCGACAAGTTCGGTTATGAGCGAGTGATGAACATGTATGCTGTCACTGTCAGAACACACGATAATGACGGAAGAATCTCCGCAGAAATTAAAGAGTGGGCTGCAAAATTCAATGCCGGGATCAAAGATGATGAGGAACTGAGAGAATGTCTCATTACTCAAATCAATCCCGGCATTGTTGATTTACTTGCAAAACATGCTCTAAAGGAGTTCAACAAACTCAACCTCTTTACAAGAGAGCATTGCGAAGAGGAAATGGGAGATTTGGAAGACAAGGTAGTGGTAGTAAGTCACAAACACCTGAAGGAAGAGTATTGGTCCCCTGAAAATCAACTCTGGATTGCTACAGGCGGTTTCGGGTGCAGTCCGACCGCTATAGGCAGAGCAGTATATGCGACCTGCCTTATAGACGATGACAGAGGCAGATGGGACAGACATCAGGTCTTAGGTGTCATAAAAGATGAATACTTGCCGGATTGGGCAAGAGAAAAGCTTGAAGAGATGCAAGCACAAGAAACATCTCAAAATAACGATATCAATTTAGGATAAATTATTAGGAGGTAAGAAAATAATGAAAACAAAGCATAATTCAAGATTTAAATCCGTAGTTTCTTTGCTTATTGTATGTATGATGATTATCGGCATGGTGCCGACAACCTTTGCTGCACAGGATAACGAATATGTTGATCCGGCAGACAGTTGGCTCACTGCAAACGGCAGAACAAACGAGCTTGACATGAACGCAACAACCACATACGAAACACAGCGTTGTTACGAATGCGGAAAAGATACAACTGTGTTAACATACCGTGTTCCTGAATACACCCGTAGCGGTGAAACAGCAGCAAACAGAGGTGTTAAATACTCAGACGGCGCTAATATGGACGGCGATGAGTTTTATAACCTTGACGATGGCACTCCTGGTGTGGATGCAAGATACACTGGATATCACTGGACAAAGTCCGTTTGTAATGCCTGTGGAACCTTGAATCCGTCAGATTGGAATGCATATTGCTACAACAGAAATGTCTATGGCTTAAATGCTTGTGATCATAATTTCTTTGTGGATTTCGATAACACAGAATATATGCAGTACAACAGCACACAGCACTATGTGTATCTTAAAGAAGGCGAATACTGTGCATTCTGTAAGGGTACATATGCACAGGCAGTGCTTGGAAGAGAAGCACATGACTTCTCTCAGTTAGTAGATGCACAGCTTGCAAACAACCGCTTCTATGTTGCTGAAACATGTGTTGACTGCGGA
>JAFWWX010000136.1 GCA_017517985.1 Clostridia bacterium
GCTGCTGCTCAGGCTGCAATCAAAGGTTGAGATTTAATTAAGAATTAAGAATTCATAATTAAAAATTATCGTTGATTTTCCCCGCAGAAGAAATTCTGCGGGGTCTTTTTTTGCTCTGCTATTGACAAAAACCACCTAAAGTATTATAATAGATATGCCAAATCAACAAAATAAGGAAATGCAGATATAAATTCCAAGGGGTAATTATGCTCTTTTCAACACATTCTAACCGTACGAGTTTGATAAAATGCAAACTCCATCTGCGGTTATTAGTGTCTTAATTATATCTGTAATTATCCTATTGATGCAGTTGGTTTGGCGACTATCGGAGTTTGTGTTTTTGTGCGCTTGCTTCGGTAGGCGCACTTTTTTTGTCGATAGGCTGCTTCAAAGGCTTTTGCTCAACTATTGACAAAACACACGGAAAGTATTATAATAAGAGTGCCAGACTAACCTAATATTTTTATTGGAATAATTTAACAGGGATAATTATACCCATTTTTCCAACCCTATTATACGCTAGATTTGATAAAATGCAAACCTCGGCGTATAGTATGGATAATTGTGTTTTTATTATTCCAATATTGCGTTAGTTTGGCGACTATCGGGGTTTGTGTTTTTGTGCGCTTGCTTCGGTAGGCGCACTTTTTTGTTAATAGCCTGTTTTAAGGCTTTTATCCGCTATTGACAAGTGCAGAAAATTATGCTATGATGTTTATGCCAAACTAAAATTAATAATGCAAAATACGGTATGTATATAGGATAACTATATTCTTTTTGCCCATAATATCGTCATTGAGATTGACAAAATGCAAGCTCCAAGGCGATGTTGTGGTTTTCATACCGTTTGCATTACTTTAGTTTGGCGACTATCGGGGTTTGTGTTTTTGTGCGCTTGCTTCGGTAGGCGCACTTTTTTATTGCAAAGCCTCTTTATCGGCTTTAGAAGGAATTTGTATGGATAACAAAATTTGTTGTTTCACCGGACACAGACCGGAGAAATTGGATATGCCTGAGGAAGAAGTTAAAGTTTTACTAAAAAAGGCTATAATAACTGCTATAAATGACGGATTTTCTACATTTATTACAGGTATGGCAAGAGGAATCGATATGTGGGCTGCCGAAATTGTACTTGGTCTGAAAGTGCAAAACCCCAAGATTAGCCTTGTCTGCGCTCCGCCCTATGAGGGTTTTGAAAAAAGGTGGGCAATATCAGAACAAAATTTATATCATCGCATACTTAAAGCTTCGGATTCTGTAAAATTTGTCTGCGAACACTATTCTAGGTCCTGCTTTCAGATAAGAAACTGCTATATGGTAGACAGAAGTGACAGAGTAATAGCAGTGTACAGCGGTAAAAAGGGCGGAACAAAAAATACTGTTGAATACGCAAAGAGAAAAGGCGTTGAGGTTATTAATGTCTTAGAAAACTAAACGCTTGCTTATATTTCCGGACTCCCTTGACGGGAGTTCTTTTGTTGTATAACGAAATCCACACGATAGTCGTATGCTTCAACAAAGGTTAACCGATAGATTTTTTGAGATTAGGTTAACAGAGTTGCATAACAGTCGAAAATTATAAAGATTTATGAAAAGCAAGTCGGCGGTAAGCCTTCCCCTTGAGTGGAAGGTGGGTTTTGCATAACAAAACTCGGATGAGGTGTAGAACTTCAAAGAAATTCGTTATTATAAACCACACCGAAAATGCTGTTGCACCTCATCAGTCACTGCGTGACAGCTTCCACTCAAGGGGAAGCCACGCAACAAGAAACCCATTTATTGGTAGCAGGTGACGGTAAATTATTATTCCTTTGTGCTTTTCCAACAACTAACGCAACTTTTCCTATCTTCATTTTTTCACCCATTCACACTATTTACATTGATTTATGGCGAAATTTGTGGTAATATATAAAATGTGATAATTTGTGAAAACAAGGAGTAAAAAAGTGGCTTCAATACGAAAATTATTTGCACCGACAGATATGACAGTCGGCTCGCCCTTGAAAAGTATCGTAACTTTTACGCTTCCTATGCTTATAGGAAACATTGCACAACAGCTTTACAACACGGTTGACAGTATTATTGTAAGCCGTTATATCAAGGATGCGCCGGAAGTTCTCGCGGCAAATATAAACAACCCAGATTTTGTCAAAGCCGGCGACAGAGCACTCTCCGCTGTCGGAAGCTGTCTTCCTGTTCTTAATATGCTTCTTGCTCTGTTTATCGGAATTTCTGCAGGCGCAAGCATTATGGTTTCCCAGTACTTTGGCGCAAAGGACCGCAAATCCCTTTCCTACAGTATCGGTAACTGTATCACCGTTACCGCAATTTCCTGTCTTGGACTTATTGCAATTATGACTCCACTTATTCGTCCACTCCTTACTCTGCTGAACACACCTCCATCAACTATTGACTGGTGCGCAAGCTATCTTACAATCTCTCTTGTGGGTATTGCCGGTATGGCTTACTACAACATTCTAAGCGGTATTATACGAGGTCTGGGAGATTCTTTCTCGGCACTGTTGTATCTGCTTGTTGCAACGGTACTTAACATCTTCCTTGACATATACTTTGTAAAAGACCTTGGCATGGAGGTTGCCGGCGTTGCTCTTGCAACGGTTATCTCACAGCTTGTTTCCTCAGCTCTTTGTCTGTTGAAGCTCTCAAGGATGACAGAATTCTTCGACTTTAAACTCTTTTATATGAAGCCTGTAAAACATTATGTTATCCGCATTATAAAGCTTGGTTTGCCGTCAGGTCTTACTCAGGCAATATACTCATCCGCTATGATAATTGTTCAGTCACTTACCAACTGCTTCGGTGAGCTTTTTATTGCTGCGAATGTAGTTATTATGCGTGTTGACGGCTTTGCGATGATGCCGAACTTCTCCTTTGGTACTGCACTTACAACATACGCTGGTCAGAATGTTGGTGCGGGCAAATACGACAGAGTAATCAAGGGCGCAAAACAAGGTACTCTTATTGCGGCAGGCACATCTGCTATCATAACTCTCGTGATTCTTTTGTTCGGCAGAGGACTTATGGCTATCTTCAGCGACACTGCAGAGCTTGTGGATATGAGCTACAATCTTATGAAAATCCTTGCTGTCGGTTATATTGCTATGGCAGTCACCCAGTCCCTTTCCGGTATTATGAGAGGTGCCGGCGACACTGTAACGCCTATGTGGATTTCACTTTGTACTACAATCTTTGCGAGAATCCCGATTGA
>JAFWWX010000137.1 GCA_017517985.1 Clostridia bacterium
CAAATCTCATTATATCATTTGGTGCTTTGTCAAGGTAGTAGGTAGTATTTTCTTGCGAAAATCTCCACCTCTCCACCTTGACAAGAATACCTCTGTTTTTATTTTTAGAAAATGTGTCACCTATCATTGACAATTATACAGCGTGATATTAAATATGTTCTTTCTGACGCGCTTTCTTTTTACAAAAATCAATATTTCCTTTGAAGAATATGGTATACCGCATAGTACACCACGAGGACATAGCATAGGCAATACATAATCACCTGCATTTCTCTCTGATAACCCAATATACTTAGTATAAGAATTGCAAAACAGGCGGAAAACACACTTATATAAAAGGTAATTCCACGTGCACGCACAGCAATTGAGAGATTTCTCTCATCCTTTTCTGTGATTTCACGCTTTTTCAGTTTCCCTTCATTCCGCAAAAGCATAATGTTTGAGTATATTTTTGCTCCGTTTATTATAGTCACTATCGTCGCAAAAGGAATAACAAAATCACGGACAGCTTCATTTCCGACAACAAATGCAATTATTGACGGTATAAGGATAAGTATCAGAAAGACTATCCGCATTGCCATTCTTTGTTTGATTTTCTTTTTAAATTCCATAATCATTCCTCCTCATAAACAAATATTTCCTCAACTGCTTTGCCGAAAAATTTTGAAATTTTAAAAGCAAGCTGAAGCGAAGCCGTATATCTTCCGTTTTCAAGGGATATAATGGTTTGCCTTGTGACTCCAAGTGACATGGCAAGCTCGTCTTGGGTTATACCCTTTTGCTTGCGTAAATCTTTTATGTTGTTTTCCAAGGTTTCACCTCCGTATATTTGTAAAGTCGACTTTACATCTGCAAGTATAGCACAAACTCTCCAAAATGTCAAGTATATTTTACATTTTAACATCATTTACCAAAATATTTTTGCAATTTGGTAAAAGGGTAAAAAATAACGCCGTACCCGAAGATACAGCGTTAAATTCAATATTTACTTTGAAATAAACTCGTCTATCGCCTTTGCTGCAGCCTTGCCTGCTCCCATTGCGGAAATTACCGTTGCAGCACCTGTTACTGCGTCACCGCCTGCATATACCGCATCTCTTGTGGTTTTTCCGGTTCCCTCTTCTACTATAATTCCACCGTACTTGTTAACTTCAAGTCCTTTTGTTGTAGACTTTATAAGGGGATTGGGGGATGTACCGATAGACATAATCACCGTATCAACATCCATTACAAATTCACTGTCAGGAATTTCAACAGGTCTTCTTCTGCCCCTTGCATCAGGCTCACCAAGCTCCATTTTTATACACTTTATTCCGGTAACACAGCCGTTCTTTGGGTCGCGTCTGTCCTCTTTGTTTTCATAGCCGAGAATTTCAACGGGGTTTGTAAGAATCTTAAACTCGATTCCTTCCTCAAGGGCGTGTTCCACTTCTTCGTGTCTTGCAGGAATTTCATCCATTGAACGTCTGTATACTATGTAAACCTTTTCAGCACCAAGTCTGAGGGCTGTTCTTGCTGCATCCATCGCAACATTACCACCACCGACAACTGCAACCTTTCCGCCCTTCATTATGGGGGTTTCCGGGTTTTCAAGATATGCTTTCATAAGGTTACTTCTTGTGAGAAACTCATTTGCGGAATATACACCCTTATAGGATTCACCGGGTATACCCATAAAATTGGGAAGTCCTGCGCCGGAACCGATAAACACCGCTTCATATCCCATAGAGAAAAGCTCATCAACTGTCAAAGTCTTTCCGATTATCATATTTGTTTCAATATCTACACCCATAGCGATAAGTCCGTCTACTTCCTTCTGTACGATAGCTTTGGGAAGTCTGAATTCCGGAATACCGTAAACAAGCACACCGCCTGCGGTATGAAGTGCCTCAAATACTGTTACCTTATATCCCTTTTTGGCAAGGTCGCCTGCGCAGGTAAGTCCTGAGGGGCCTGAACCTACAACCGCAACCTTATGTCCGTTAGCCGGCGCACATTCAACCTTTTCGCCGCTGTGAGCCATATGCCAGTCCGCAACAAATCTTTCAAGTCTGCCGATACCTACAGGCTCACCTTTTATGCCTCTTACACACTTTGACTCACACTGAGTTTCCTGAGGGCATACTCTGCCACACACAGCAGGAAGGCTTGAATCACGGCTTATTATCTGATATGCCCCCTCAAAATCTCCCTCTTTGATTTTAGAAATAAATTCGGGGATTCTGATATTTACGGGACATCCGTCAACGCAGGGCATATTCTTACAGCCAAGGCAACGAAGTGCTTCATCAATCGCAGTTTCCTCGGAATATCCGAGAGCAACCTCGGAGAAATTGTGTGCTCGGACACTTGCTTCCTGCGTTGGCATTTCATTCTTTTTAGGATTCATATTTGCTTTTGCCATTTTATTTCGCCTCCCCTTTAAAGAGGTTGCAGGTTTCCTCGTGCTTGTGACGCTCAAAACCGATGTACATATTTCCTCTCATCATAGCTTCATCAAAATCAACCTGATACCCATCAAAATCCGGACCATCAACGCAGGCGAACTTTGTTACCTTTTTGCCGTCTACATTAAGCGTCAGTCTGCAACCGCCACACATCCCTGTTCCGTCAATCATAATAGGGTTCATTGATACTGTGCAGGGAATACCTGTTGGCTTTGTCGCCTCCGCTACAAATTTCATCATTACAAGAGGTCCTATTGCGATAACCTTATCAAATTTTTCGCCCTTACTGAACATTTCCGAAAGTGGAACACAGACATTACCCTGTCTTCCGTAGCTTCCGTCGTCTGTCATTATATGGAGAGTTTTGGAAGCGTTGCGGAATTCATCCTCCAGAATAACCAGCTCCTTACTTCTGAAACCAATTACAGAGGTTACCTCAACACCCATTCTTTTAAGTTCCTGTGCTATCGGAAGTGCAATCGCACAGCCCACACCACCGCCGACAATACATACTCTGCGCAGTTCGTCAAGCTCTGTAGGTACGCCCAGAGGTCCTGCAAAATCCTGAATATATTCGCCCTTATTCTTATAATTCAGCTTTTCTGTTGTTGCACCGACAACCTGGAATATTATTTTAACTGTTCCGGCTTCTCTGTCGTAGCCTGCAACGGTAAGAGGTATTCTTTCTCCGTTTTCATCCACACGAAGAATTATAAACTGCCCCGGCATTGCTTTTTTTGCAACAAAGGGTGCCTCAATATCCATCATTGTAACTGAAGGATTTAATATTTTCTTATTTACTATTTTATACATATGGAGTATATCTCCTTATAAATTTATGCTTTCTGAATCTCATAAGGAATATTATATATCAACTTCCGAAAAATTGCAACACATATTTTCCGACATCGTGAATTTCTTTTATAGAAATTTCATCAAAAACCACGGTGCTTATAGGTTATATTACCTAAATCGTAAAATATGATCGAAAATACCTTATTGACTTTGAGAAAAAATTGTGGTATCATATTTTTGTAACCACCAGGAAAGGAAAGATAACGGTGAAGAAATTCTTATTTGCTGTTTTGGCTTTATGTATAGTGCTTTTTATATTTGCCTGCAATAGAACAAAGCCAAAAGATCTGTCAGAGCTTTTTGATGAAAGAAACGAAACACAATCAGAAAATAATATTGAAAACAATAACACCGGCAACAGTACAGGTAATACTGAAAAAACAGAAGAACCTATAAATGCCGATGATGAAGGCACTGAAGTTGAGAACAGTGCTGAAAAACCGGAAAACACAGAAAATACAGAATCTTTTATCCTTGACGAGGTTGAAGCACAAACAATAGTCAGCCGATACATTGAAGCTGAGGATTTCTACTACACGATGCTGTATCAGAAATATGACCTTGACAGCTATGACGTTATTACAAAGAAAAATTCAGACGGATATGATACGCAGTATCACAGAGTGCTTTATTATGACATAAACTCGGTTGATGAACTTAAAAATCACTACAGCTTATATTTCACACCTGATTTTGTTTCGGCAATCGACACAAGCTCATACATTGAGGATGGAGGAAAGCTCTACTGTACGCAGAATGGAAGCTCTATACCACAAGCGGGAGCAAAGTATATTTACTCTGTTGAAAATGTTGATGATAGTACCTGCTATGTAGTAAGAAAACTTTCAAGCGGCGCTACCAGTCAGAAAATGCAGGCTGTAAAATATGACGGTATCTGGTACTTCTGCTCTGTTGCAATATCATAGTATACAAAGAGGAACTGTAGCAAAATTTGCAAAACACACAAAATAAGGGAACGACACACAGGTCGTTCCCTACTTTTATACAATATACGGGCTGTAACAATTCATTTTGCTACAGCCCCTTTAATTTATCTTTTCTCCGCAAGGGAAAGTACTCTGTTTTCCACCTCTTCGATTTTTATATCTTTATCGTGTGGAATGGGCTTCCAGGTTACCTTTGAAAAAAGAGCAATCCAGGTTGCAACATCACCGACAAGCCCGAACATCATAAATGTCAACGAGTAGAATATTATCTTATACCATTTGATTTTTGCAAGGCGTCTGTACTCAATTACAAACAGTGCCAATGCCATTGGGATAACCCCAAAATGTTCAAAAATAAATATTCTCAAAAACATTGGTATAAGATAAAGATTCTCTGCCACCGTACTGCAAGCAAATGCGAAAATCACTGCCGTTGCTATGTATTTTAAAAGTTTCAACGGAATAAAAATAATGCTGTACGGCATCATTGTAACAAACATATCGTAGCAGTTAATCTTTTTTCTTATCCCCTTCTGAGTAAAAATTCCCTTAAGAAGAATATGCCAGTACTCATAAAACGCCTGAAGGTGTCCCTTTGCCCAACGGATTCTCTGGCGCATTGCTATCTTCATATCTGTCGGCTGTTCGTCATAGAACTCTGCATTGTGCTGATAGCTTATACTATAGCCCTTTGCCACGGCGGATATTGAAAAGGCTCTGTCCTCTGTAAGTGAAGTAAAATTCCAACCATCACGCACAAGCTCGTTTGAGAATAAAAAACCACAGCCCTGCACCCAGGTGGATATTCCGAGAAAAGACCTTGCACGACTTGTAAACCTGCTCGTTCTCACCCAGTGCAGTGCATAACCTGCTGAGATAAAATTAGAATCAAGGTTCTTTGTGTTTCTGTATGATGTAACAATTTTTTCGCCACTATCAAAAGCGTCATTCATATGCTTTACAAAGTCGCGCTTTAAAAGATTGTCCGCATCAAACATAATATATGCATCAAATCTCTGTATGCCGTAGTCTTTTTCTATCATACGGAAAAGATACTTAAGTGCATAGCCCTTTGTACAATTTTTACTGTCCCATCTTTCATAGCATACAGCACCGTTTTCTCTTGCAACATTTGCCGTATTATCCGTACAGTTATCAGCAACTACAAATACTGTCAGCTTGTCTGCCGGATAATCCTGCTTTTTTATGCTGTCAATAAGACCGCCTATTACCTTTTCCTCGTTCCTTGCACACACCACCACTGCATAGTTATGGAGCTTTTCTGCCTTTTTAAATTTTCTTGTAAAAAAGAGACCTAATATAATGTAGAGTGTCTGATATGAATAAAGTGCACCGAGAACAAGAATCAATATATTGCATATATCAAGAACAGTCTGCACGCCATCACTCTCCTTTCACAAAATCAATAAACATTAATCAATCGGGTACAAGACCGCAATGTTGCACCCGATTGTTGTTTTACTTAAACATTTTTATCGTTGAGGATATAAAGTCATATATGATTATAAATACTATCGGAATCATAAATATAAGCAGTCTCTTTCCGGTATCTATAAGTTTTTTACACTCCTGGGAATCTCCCCTGCCCTCATGCACACACCTTGACACACGAATGCCGGTTATAAAATACCAAATAAATGCCAGCATCAGAAGTATCGCAAAAAACCAAAGTGAATACACAAAGAATCTCTTTGAAAGTGCAATATAAAGTCCCACCGCAACGGCACTCCAACCCAAAAGAAGAAACATTCTCTTTTTTACACTGAGACTTGTTTTGGATTTTCCGTCTTTTTCGTTACGGACAATATTTTTTCTTTTTGATTTGTATTTATATTTCTTTTTCATTATGCGAGCTTTTCAAGCATTACCGCACCGTAGGGACGAACCTTGAGTACATATGCAGAATCCTCACCGAACACGCTCTTCATAACAGTATTAAATTCATCAAGGTATTCATTGGGAACAAACGCCTGCATAGTACCTGCAAAGCCACCACCGTGAACCCTGTATGCTGTACCGGGCTTTGTATCAAGAACCTGACCTGCAACTGCAAGTGCAAGGGAAATACCCTGCTCGGCTACATTCTTTACAGTATATGTATTCTGAAGCATTGTGGAGGAGGAAAGTCCTGACTCCTTTATTCCTTTAAGGAAGCCTGTAATGTCATTCTCCTTAAGTGCTGCGGTAATCTTGCCTACTCTTACATTTTCGTTGCAGAAGTGAAGTGCACGCATAATGGCTCTGTCGCCAACTATGCCTCTGAGCACAGGGATATTTGCGATAATTTCGTTTTTGTCAACATCTCTGAGCACTTCTTTGCCGAAATACTTTGCAACAGCCTTCATTTCTGCAGGAACAGAAGCATAATCTTCGTTAAGGTCTGCGTGGTTTCCGCCGGTGTTTACAATGCAAAGGGAATATCCGTGTGCCGTAAGGTCAAAGGGAAGCTTTTCAACTATCGGCTTTTTGGGGTCTTCAAAGTCGATTGCAACGAAAGAACCTACCGCACAGGCAGTCTGGTCCATAAGACCGCAGGGCTTGCCGAAGTGTACATTTTCCGCATACTGTGCTATCTTTGCAATTTCAACCGCATCAATTACACCTTCGTTATAGAAGTGGTTAAGGATGTTACCCACCATAACCTCAAAAGCCGCTGAGGATGAAAGACCTGAGCCTTTAAGTACGCTTGATGTTGTGTAAGCGTAGTATCCACCTGTCTTAAAGCCGTTCTTTGTAAAGCCGTCACACATACCTCTTACAATCGCCGCAGCCTTATATTTCTGTGATTCAACTACTGTTTCAGCTGTTGTAATATCGCAAACATCTTCATTGAAGCCCTCAGACTTTATTCTGATTTCGGGTACATCTGTCTTTGCAGCAACAGCAATAATATCAAGAGAGATACCTGCCGCAACAACCTTGCCGTGGTTATGGTCTGTGTGGTTACCCGAAATTTCGCTTCTGCCGGGAACGGAGAATAAATTAACCTCGGAAACTGCAGAAAGCTTGTCGCCATAAATTTCAACAAAGCGGTCTACTGCCTTTGTATATCTTTCATATACTGCGTTTTTGTCAAAGTCTGCACCATAAAGGGAAGAAAACGCTTTGTCGTACTGTCCGCCTGTAATTGCACTTTTGATTTCTGCTATCTTCATAATGTCCTCCAAAATCATAAAAATAATTGTACAAACATAAATGTTCAATGTATTATAACACATATTTTGAAAAATTTCAAGTACAAAGTGTAACTGTTTAATTCCCTTTTTAATTTTATAAAAACTAAAAAATCAACACATAATCTACAGACGGTACGCAAACTGCAGAACAAATTTGTGATTTTTCTTCATTTTTCGGCAAAATGTTGACAAATTCGACAATGTGGTGTATAATTTAATATAATAAGTTGTGATTTTACTGTAGTCATTGGCTTTTGTCTTTTTACGAAAAGATCATTAAACACAAAAAGACTTTTTAGCCGAAATGTAAATCAAAATTGTTGTTGAGCGATACAAAAAATGGACATATTCTTTCGATTTATACTATTTCACATACCAAAACTGTGATACACGGAAAGAGGTGATACATTTGAAGTGTCCCTTTTGTGGCAAAGAAATCGAATCCGATGCCATATTTGGCAGGTTTTTCGACAAATAAATCTTGCAGATACCGCCGGAAAGCAACAGATGTAAATGCCGACACTGTGATAAATGAATTTTTTAATCAAATTCAGAAGTTTACGGTTAATGGAATTTACAAGACAGCAGTAAACAAAATAATTTAAAAAATATTTTTTTATTTTTAAGGAGGATGACACAATGACAATTTGCCCTAAGTGCAACAAAGAATTGAGTGACGGTACTAAATTCTGTGATGGTTGCGGCGCACAAATTTTTGAAACAGTTTTTTGCCCCAATTGCGGTGAGCAGACAACTACCGAGTTTGCTTTCTGCCAGAGCTGCGGTGCTTCTATGACGCAGGCTCCTGCTGAGGTACAGCCTGAAGAACAAACCGAAGTACAAGATGAAGCACAGCCCGAAACACAACCCGAAGAACAAACTGAGGTACAGCCTGAAGCACAGCCCGTAGCAGCTCCCACAGCAAAGAAGAAATTCCCCAAAAAAGCAATTATATTTGGCATAATCGGCGTGGCGGTTATTGCTGTTCTGATTTTCATAATCTCTGCTCTTTCCAGTGGCAGCAAAAAACCAAAGAACAATTATGCACTATATCTTAAAGACAGCGAAATCTTTTACAGTAATTTGAAGAAAAGTAGTGACCCCTGGCAGCTGACCACCAGATTGGTTGATAATGATGATGGAAATGTCAGCAACATTACCCTGATTAGTTCAGCATACCGTCTTGGCGCGTACACTTATATGAGCGAGGACGGCAAATACATCTTCTTCCCGGATAAAGTTGATGATAGCTTTAATCTGTATTTTAAGAATGTTAAAAAACCGAAGTCGGAAGCTGTCAAGATTGACTCCGGCATTGGTTCTTATACCGTGAACACTTCAGCTACTCTTGTTACATACGATAAAGAAGGAAACCTTTATCAGTACAACATCAAGAAAGATTCAAAGGATAAAATCGCAAGCGATGTCACCGACTTCTACGTTTCCGACAACGGCAAAAAGATTTTCTATAAAAATTCCGAAGGCAATCTTTATCTGAAAAATGACGGCAAGGAAAAAGAAAAAATCGCAAGCGATATTTCTTATATTAAGTATGTAAGCGAAGATTTTAATACAATTTATTACACAAAGGATAATACTTTGTATAAAAAAGTTAACGGTAAGGATAAGGAAAAAATCGCATCTGACGTTTCCAGTGTTATTAACATTTATGACTCCGGTGAAATCTATTACCTTAAAGACAAAGACGAAGAGATTTCCCTTATGGATTATGTCACCGACGATATGAAGGAGCTCGATGCTTCTATTACTGAGCCTGAATATCCTGAATACAATTCTCCCGAGTATCCGGATTATCCCGATTCTCCCGACTATCCTTCTTGGTATGATTATGAAACCGATGACGAATACTATGCTGCACGAGATGCCTATTACGAAGCTTACGAAGAATGGGAAGAAGAATACGATCGTATAAGAGAAGAATATTATGACGCTTGTGATAAGTACGAAGAAGAGTACGACCTTCTGGTAGATGAATACTATGAAGCTTATGAAAAGTATAGTGATAAAGAATCTCGTGATGATTTGAGAGAAGATCTCAAGGGAAGAACCATGGATCGTTCCAGCTACTCTCTCTGTTTCTACAACGGAAAAGAAGAAATTGTAATCACCGATGCTCTTGAGGATTACTCATACACCTGCGCATACGAAGCACCCGTCATCTCTTACGAGGCTTACAGCCAATCCAATATAAAAAAGGTGAAACTCTCCGAAATTGACAGCATTTACGATGTTGAAGATATGGTCGAAGATGCTTTGTATTCTTCCACCGAAAGATATATTTCCATTAAGAATAATGCTACAGTTATCGAGCAGGAAAAAGAAATAACAAAC
>JAFWWX010000138.1 GCA_017517985.1 Clostridia bacterium
GTAACCCAGGTGCTTGAGGGTAATATGCGTGAAATTGTAGGCTCTGTCGGTCTTAAAGAAATGGTTCAGGACAGACAGGGGGTTGCAAAGAAGATTACAGAGAATGTTGTCCCGGATATGCAAAAGCTGGGCATTGAGGTTGTTAACTTCAACATTCAGAACTTCTAAGATGGCGCCGGTACCATTGAAAATATGGGTATTGACAACATTGAGCAGATAAGAAAGAACGCACAGATTGCAAAGGCTAATGCACAGAGAGATATTGCAATTGCTACAGCAAATGCTCAGCAGGAGGCAAATGCCGTAAAGGTTGAGGCTGACAGAAAGATTGCAGAGCAGAACACTGAGCTTGAAATTCAAAGGTCCGCACTCAAGGCTCAGTCTGATGCGAAAAAGGCTGAAGCGGATGCGGCGTATTCAATTCAGCAGGAAAATCAGCGCAAGACCATTGAGGTTACAAAGGCGGAGGCAGACCTTGCAAGACTTGCTAAAGAGACAGAGCTTGCACAGCAGGAAATCGCTATTAAGGAAAGAAAGCTTGATGCGGAAATCCGAAAGCAGGCAGATGCTATGAAGTATAAGGCTGAAAAAGAAGCTGAAGCTGAGCTTATAAAGCGTCAGAAGGAAGCGGACGCACAGGCATACGAGGCAGTGCGTGAGGCGGAGGCTAAGAAGGCAGAAGCCGAGGCTCTGAGATTTGCTATGGAGCAGGAGGCAGAAGGTATAAGAGCCAAGGGACTTGCAGAGGCTGAGGCGATAGAAAAGAAGGCAGAGGCGCAGAAGAAGATGGGAGAAGCATCCGTACTTGAAATGTACTTGTCTGCACTTCCGGAAGTTGTAAAGAATGCGGCGTCACCTCTTGCACAGACAGATAAAATTGTTATGTATGGTGACGGCAACTCAACAAAGCTGATAAAAGATGTTATGACAAGCACAAATCAGGTTATTGACGGTATTAAAGAGTCTACGGGTCTGGATGTAACTTCAATAATCAACGGCTATATTGGCGGAAAGGCTGCCGCAGGCAAAGAAGATTAAATGAGAAATATGGGCGGAACGACAAGTTCCGCCTTTGCTTTTTGTACTTTTTGCTTTCTTAAAAGGAGTTGTTTAATAAGAAGCTATTGCCTTCGGAGATTTATATAATTCAACTTTTCTGATTTTTCTTTATGTGTTTTTTGTTCCTGCAAAAGTAGGGGCGGATATTATCCGACCGATAATTTTATGCTCACACAAAAAGATTGTTTAAAAAGAAAAAATTCCCCCCCAAAGCAAACAAACTCTGTTTTTATCCCCACGGTAGTGCTTCGCCGCTGCAGCGGATGTGAAATAGAGTTTGTCTGCTTTTTGAGAAAGAAAAAGCGTACAAATCAATGTCAAATGTGGATATACTTTAAAATAAGCATAAAATAAGCAAGTTTTTCACTATACTTTTGTAAAAAATAAACGAAATTATAATTTTTTTATATAAAGTGTTTACTTGTTCAAAAAATAGTGGTATAATCAATAAAATTAAACTTGTAAGTATTATTTAAAAGCAAAAGCAAAGGAGTAGGAATATGGCTTACTATTACGACGAACCTTCAAGAACTTTCAGTGAATATCTTCTCATTCCCGGATATTCCGATGCAAATTGCATTCCCGGAAATGTTTCTTTAAGAACTCCCCTTGTTAAGTTTAAAAAGGGCGAGGAACCGGCTATTTCTATGAATATCCCTATGGTTTCCGCAATCATGCAGTCTGTTTCAGATGACAAGATGGCAATTGCTCTTGCCAAAGAGGGTGGCGTATCCTTTATATACGGCTCTCAGACAATTGAGCATGAAGCTGAAATGGTAAGAAGAGTCAAGAATCACAAGGCAGGCTTCGTAACTTCCGATTCCAATATAAAGCCCGATGACACTCTTGCTGATGTTGTGGCACTCACTGAAGCTCTCGGTCACTCCACAATCGCAGTAACCGAGGATGGAACAGCCAACGGCAAGCTTCTCGGTATTGTTACCGGCAGAGACTACAGAATCAGCCGTATGGATATGAGCGAAAAGGTTCACACCTTTATGACTCCCCTTGAAAAACTTATTACTGCTCCCGAAGGAACAAGCCTTAAGGAAGCAAACAATATAATCTGGGACCACAAGCTCAACTCCCTTCCTATTGTTGACAAAAACGGCAACCTCCTTTACTTTGTATTCAGAAAAGATTATGCACAGCACAAGGAAAATCCCCACGAACTTCTTGACAAAGACAAGAGATATGTTGTTGGTGCAGGTGTAAACACCCGTGACTACGAGGAAAGAATCCCTGCTCTTGTTGAAGCGGGTGCAGATGTTCTTTGTATCGACTCCAGCGAAGGCTTTACCGAATGGCAGAAGAGAACTATCGCTTTTGTACGCGAAAAGTACGGCGATACAGTTAAGATTGGTGCAGGAAACGTAGTTGATGCAGATGGCTTCAGATTCCTTGCTGATGCCGGTGCGGACTTCATCAAAATCGGTATCGGTGGCGGCTCTATCTGTATTACCCGTGAAACAAAGGGTATAGGCAGAGGTCAGGCATCTGCTGTTATTGATGTTGCAAAGGCAAGAGACGAATACTACAAGGAAACAGGCGTATATATTCCGATTTGCTCAGACGGCGGTATAGTTCACGACTATCACATCACACTTGCACTTGCTATGGGTTGTGACTTTGTAATGCTCGGCAGATACTTCTCAAGATTCGACGAATCTCCCACAAACAAGATTATGGTTAACGGAAACTATATGAAGGAATACTGGGGTGAAGGCTCAGCAAGAGCTCGTAACTGGCAGAGATACGATATGGGCGGTGCAGCAAAGCTTTCCTTCGTTGAAGGTGTTGACTGTTATGTTCCCTATGCAGGACCTTTGCATGACAACCTTATGATTACACTTTCCAAGGTTCGTTCCACAATGTGTAACTGTGGTGCTCTTTCAATCGAAGAACTTCAGAGTAAGGCAAAACTCACACTTGTAAGTTCCGTATCCATTGTTGAGGGCGGCGCGCATGATGTTCTTGTTAAGGACCAGAACACAAACAGATAAAATAATACAATTAACAATTAAAGACGGAGCTTTTGAAGCTTCGTCTTTTGTGTTTCAATATGTTCTAAATGTTTATACCAAATTTAAACAATATCAATTTTTCTCTGTTAAAATAAACAGGATATATAAAAGGGGAGGTGATACCGTGGCAGAAAGATACGAAACCGTAAAAGGTGAGGTTGAGGATATAACCTACACAAATGAAATAAATGGATATACCGTCTGTGTTATAGACTACGAGGGCGAGATGCTGACGCTTGTTGGGACAATGCCTTTCCTCGGATGCGGAGAAACTATTACTGCTATGGGAAAATTCACCAATCACCCGACCTTCGGTCGTCAGTTCAAGGTGGAGCATTACGAAAAGGAACTACCTGCAACGGAAAGCTCCATTATATCATATCTTGCATCAGGAGCTGTAAAGGGAATAGGTCCTGTTCTTGCACGAAGAATTGTTGATAAGTTCGGGAAAGATACCTTTGATGTACTTGAAAAGCATCCTGAATATCTTGAGGATATAAAGGGTGTTACAAGAAAAAAAGCCCGGGAAATAGGTGAACGATTCAACGCTCAGTTTGGTATGCGAAATGTAATGATGTATTTCAACGGAATTTTCAGCACATCAGTAGCTATGAAAGTATATAAGAGATATGGCGATGCCTCCGTTGACATTATAAAACGGAATCCGTATATTCTTTGTGAGCAGATTCAGGGAATAGGTTTTGAAAGGGCTGATGCAATAGCGCGACAGATGGGCATAGATGAACATTCCCATTTCAGAATAGAGGCGGGAATGAAATATATATTGAAGATGAACCTTTCAAGAAACGGTAACTGTTATCTGCCGTCGGAAAGACTTATTGACGAGACTGTCCGGCTTCTTGGGGTTACGGACAGCGAGGCGAGGTCTGCTCTGCGTGCCATTGGTGCAACGGGCGAGGTTGTAATGGTAAAGTACGGTGAAACCGTTGCCGTATACATTGACTATGCCTACAGAGCTGAAAAATACTGTGCTGAAAAACTAAAGATTCTAGCCGATACATCAATAAATATTTCCAATTCCAAGGCGGACAGACATATAAGAGCGTGCGAGGCAGAAATGGGAATAACCTTTGCGGACCTTCAAAGGCACGCAATAAAATCAGCACTTGACTGCGGTATGCTGATAGTCACAGGTGGTCCGGGTACAGGAAAAACCACAGTAATAAGAGCAATGATAAAGCTTTTTGACAGTCTTGGAATGGATGTGCTACTGGCAGCTCCCACGGGACGTGCTGCAAAAAGAATGACAAACGCCACGGACAGAGAGGCAAGAACCATCCATAGACTTCTTGAAAGCGGATATGCGACAGATGATAAAGAGGCTGAAACTTTTGGCAGAGATGAGGATAATCCTCTTGAATGTGATGCGCTTATTGTTGACGAGATTTCAATGTGTGATATTTTCCTTTTAAGTTCACTTCTGCGTGCGGTAAAGCCGGGAACAAAGCTGATATTCCTTGGTGACAGCGACCAGCTTCCGCCTGTGGGAGCTGGGGATACACTCCGTGATATGATAGGCTCAGGTGCTATTCCCACAGTAAGACTTAACGAGGTGTTCCGTCAGGGAGATGGCAGTGACATTGTTTTCAATGCTCACAATATAAACAACGGCAAGATGCCCGCTTTGGATAATAAGAGTGCTGATTTCTTCTTTATGAAGAGGACAAGTGCGGAAACACTTGTAGAACTCATATGTTCTCTTTGTTCAGAACGTCTTGCCAAGGCATACGGTTATGACCCTTTAGAAGATATCCAGGTAATTACTCCCACAAGAAAAGGATATGCAGGAACTGCAAATCTCAATTCTGAGCTTCAGAAAGTTCTGAATCCTTATAGTACGGCAAAGCTTGAAAAAAAGGTGGGTGACATAATCTACCGAGAGGGCGACAAAATTATGCAGATAAAGAACAATTACTCTCAGGAATGGTTCTATGATGACGGAAGAACAGGACGAGGTGTATACAACGGAGAGATTGGCCTTATAGAAAGAATCAACACCTTTGAGGAATACTTTGATGCAAACTATGATGGCAGAAAGGTAAGATATGACCTGTCGCAGTTTGACGAGGTGGAGCACGCATATGCGGTGACAGTTCACAAGAGTCAGGGAAGTGAATATCCTTGCGTTGTAATTCCTGTATTTGACGCACCGCCTGGACTTCTTACAAGAAATATGCTGTATACTGCTGTCACAAGGGCAAAAAACAATGTAATTCTTGTGGGACGAAGTGAAAAGATTCAGGAAATGGTGGAAAACAACAGGCAGGTGTACAGACACACGGGACTTTTGCGGATGCTGAAAAAAGAGAATTGTGAAACGGAGTAATAAATAGACGGATGTGCCAATCTGCGGGTGCATCCGTTGCGTTTATTCAAAAGAACTGCGCTTATTAAGATAGAGGGAGAACCCCCGACGAGGGTTCTCCCTCTTTTCATCCCGCCGGCGGGATGAAAATTCACCCACTCCTGCGTTTTTAAAAGGCAAAAAAGAAATTTCGCCCACTGCGGTGGGCGACCAAGGCTCTGCCTTTGGAATCCGCAAGCCTTTGAAAAGGCTTGAGCGAAACTTTTATATTGTTTTACAACAAAATCAAACGGATGCACCCGCAGCTTGGTACATCCGTTTTTCTATAGACCGTAATGGATAACAAATTTGTTTTCCTTTTCGGCTTTTTGGAAAAGAGAGATTA
>JAFWWX010000139.1 GCA_017517985.1 Clostridia bacterium
AGCTATTACGAGGGATATTCAAAGGGCGATGACAGCCTTCTTGCAGCATCACTAAAATGGCTTCGCGGTGAATATTCCACAAAGATTGAAGCAAGAGCAGAGCTTGGTGTCGCATCAATTATCAACGACGAAAACTGGTATGATTATATAAAGCTTATGGCGCTGTTTGTAAGAAAGCTGGGCTACAAGGGGCTTATAATATACCTTGACGAGTGTGTAAATCTCTATAAGATTCCCAATAGAGTTTCACGCGAGAACAACTACGAAAAGATTCTTTCAATGTTTAACGACACAATGCAGGGAAAAGCGGAGGGGCTTGGAATATACTTTGGTGGTACTCCCGAATTTCTTGAGGACAAAAACAGAGGTCTTTACAGCTATGAGGCTCTGCGTTCAAGGTTGTCGGATTCAAGATTTGGTCTTACAAACATAGATAAACTGAAGAATTATATTACTCCGGTAATAAGACTTTCAAGGCTTACAGGAGATGAGCTTTTCGCTCTTGTGGGTAAACTTGAAACAGTTCATAACCTCTACTACAAGAGCGATGTTACAACTACAGATGAGCAAAAGCTGGAGTTTCTTAAAATATACAGTGAGCGTATGGGGGCGGACAGTCTTCTCACACCACGAGAGGTAATAAGAGATTTTCTGTCAGTTCTCAACATCCTTATGCAGAATCCCGGTACATCCTTTGAAGATCTTATTAAAAAGGAAGCTGAAAGGTCAGCCATGCCCGGTAACGATGCAGGAGACGAATTTGACAGCGCATTCTCGCAATTCGAGCTTTAAACCTGTTTAAAGCAAAAAAACACAGAAAGGAGTCCCGTATGCAGGATTATTCAGATTACCTTGCACCATTTATAAAAGAATACGTATTCACATCCGGTTGGTCGGGACTCAGACCCGTTCAGAACGAGGCTGCCCGTGTCATTTTTAAAACAAATGATAACCTTGTTTTGTCCTGTGGAACATCCTCAGGAAAGACGGAGGCGGCTTTTTTTCCGATACTTACCGAAATGGTAAAGGATAAATGCGACGGAGTTGCAGTTCTGTACATTGCTCCCTTAAAGGCGCTTATAAATGACCAGTTTGAACGTATAAGCTACCTTTGCAGAAAAGCCGGTATAAAGGTGTATCACAGACACGGCGATGTAAGCACACAAAATAAACGGGAGTTTGAAGAACACCCCTGCGGAATTCTGCAGATAACACCGGAAGCTCTTGAAAGTTTGCTTATAAGTCACAGTACGGAAATTCCAAAAATATTTTTTTCTCTAAAATATGTTGTGATAGATGAGCTTCACGCATTGCTTGGCACTGACAGAGGAAGTCAGGTACTTTGCCAGATTTCAAGGATTATGAAAAACGCAGGTGTGTCGCCGAGAATTATAGGCCTTTCGGCAACTCTTGGTAATACGGATACCGTGTGCAGAATGTTGTCTATGTGCAATGGACGAAATACGGTATGCCCGAAATTTGACGGTGAGAAACTTGAAGTTTCGCTGCTTTACGAATATTTTGAAAACACAAAATCAAGAGACGAATTTGTATATGATGCGGTAAAAAAGAAAAATTCTCTTGTTTTCTCCAATAGCAGAGAGGAAACAGAGAAAATCACAGCATCGCTCCGTGAAATATCGGAAAAACGCCACGACAACGGCGACATATTTATACACCATGGCAATATATGTGCAAGTCTTCGACACGATGCGGAAAAGGCGCTTAAAAGCTCGTCAAGGCACGCGGTTGTATGCGCCACATCGACTCTTGAACTTGGTATTGACATAGGACGGCTTGAGAGGGTGGTAAGCCTTGGAACACCGAATACGGTATCAAGTTTTCTGCAAAGACTTGGTCGTTCCGGGAGACGCGGAAATGTGCCTGAAATGCTATCTGTTTTTACGAGCGAAACCCAAAAGGAAAACCTTGACAGATACGATATTCTTCCCTTTGAGCTTCTTCAGGGGATAGCGATTGTTGAGCTGTACAGACGGGAACGCTTTGTTGAAACGGCAAAGGAAAAGAAATACCCATATAGCCTTCTTGCCCATCAGACGCTGTCGATTCTTGCCTCAAACGGCGAGGGACTTCTGACAGCCGAGCTTGCAAGAACAGTGCTTACTCTTGCGCCTTTTTCAAATATTGAATTTGATGATTACAAACTGCTTTTGTCACACCTTTATTCCAAAGGCTATATAGACAAAACAGGTGACGGTAAAATCATTTTAGGTCTTTCCTCGGAGAAACTTGTAGAGTCTTTCAGGTTTTACGCAGTATTTAAGGAAGAGGCAAGCTATACCGTAAAGGATGAATCGGGAAAGGAAATAGGCAAGATTCCACAGGCGGTGGGAGTGGGCGGAAAGTTTAGCCTTGCCGGCAGAGTATGGGTGTGCGAGCGACTCGACAGTGAGCAGAGAATAATTTATGCAAGAAGTGCCAAGGGCAAGCTGTCATCATTCTGGCGTGGAAATTTGTCTGGAATTGATGATAAAATAGCACAGTATGTAAATGTTGTTCTTTCGGAGGATGAGATTTATCCGTATCTTGGGAACAGCGCCGCGGAGATTCTGACAAGCGCCAGAAAATATGCTCGTGAAAACAGACTTCTTGACTATCCGTTGCACAAAGTTGATGACGATTTGTATATAATTCTTCCCTGGTTCGGAAGCAGTGCTATGAATACCCTTTGCAGATATATACGGAAAATAACAGGCGGACTTGTCAGCTCAAGAGCTGTGATTGAAAATCCATATGTATTGTCATTACATCTTCGGGATGATGATGTGCGGGATTTTATTTCAATAATGCGTGAAAACTGCTACTTCGACAATAAATACAACATAACACTTATAGGCGAAAACGAAGGCTGTTTCATAGAGAAGTATGACTATCTTGTTCCAAAACAGCTTCTCCGAAAAGCCTATGCCGAAGATAAAATGAATGTTGGAAAGGTGGCAGAGCTTATAGACAAGCTTTAATGGGGAATTGCTTATTTGTTATTGCAACAGCTTTTATAATTAATAAAAAGTAAGACCGTTTACTTAATTGAGTAAACGGTCTTACTGGTTTTTAGCTATTTAGTTTTGGAACAGTGAATCTCCAAATTTTCAAAGCATATTGACTATATTAATAACCTCTATACTTTGAATAAGAAATATCAAGTACAGCAACTACATCTTCATCAATTTTTCTTGTTTTGCCTTTAGACCACTCATAAAGCTCGCCCTTGTAGTTTTTGAGGCTGTAATCATAAAGGTAAAGAACTCGACCGTCAGGAGTAACGGTGAAGTCGTGTACCTCGTCAGAAATCTTAACGGATTTCTTGCCGTTGTATACCTTCAAAGTACCGTATTCTTTTTCATCATTCCACTCGGTGAAGTAGATGACTCTGTTGTTGTCATAATCAAATTCGATGTTATTATAGAGTTCAACATCATAGTCAATCTTGTCCTTGTTGATGTAAAGTTCGCCCTTGCCATCCTTCACATCCTTAAAATACATAATCTTATCTTCTGCAAAACGAATCTGACCGCTGTAAATGTCGCTGTCATAAACTTCGGCTTTTCCAACTTTACCCTTGGAAATATTAATGCGATAGAGAGTTCCGTGGATCTTATCATTGGGAACATCGTCAATATAATATACAACTGTACCTTCGGAATTGATTCTTATGTTTGTTATTTCTTTTTCCTGCTCGATAAC
>JAFWWX010000140.1 GCA_017517985.1 Clostridia bacterium
CATTCGGCTCTTCCAAAAAGGAACGACAATTTTCGCATCGAAAGTTGTCGTTCCTTTTTGTACTATTATCTTTTCACTTTTCTCTCTTCGCTCTTCACAAAAAATTGTCGTTTCCAGATAAGAGATAAAAGAGAATAGAGAAGAGGAAAGGTGGCTTTGCTTACGCAAAGCTTATTTTTATGTTTGCATCACTATTGTTCTGCTTTTTTCAGCGATATAAATTCCTGACGGAATTTGATATATGTACTTCGTACGCGATATATCTTCGATACGATATGTTGCCTTGCGGCAACGAGCGTAAGCGAGTATATCCTCCCAATATGCTGAATCATTATCGTTCTGATTTGCCAAAAACAAAGCACCCGAGAGGTTAACTCTCGGGTGCTTTTATTATTTTATCTTAAAATATTTCTTGATTGCGTTAAGGGATTCGTCTGATATGGCGTGTTCAATTTTGCAGGCATCGGCTGTGGCGGTTTCCACGCCAACCCCTATATGAATTAAAAACTGCGACAAGACTGTATGTCGTTCAAATATTTTTTTTGCGGTGTCACGGCCTTCTTTTGTTAAAGAAAGCAGTCCGTCTTCAGCCATTGTGATATATCCGCCGTTTTTAAGAAGACTCACAGCACGGCTTACGCTTGGCTTTGAATAGCCCATGTAGTCCGCAATATCAATACTCCTGACAGACCCTGATTTTTGCGATAATATATAAATAGTTTCAAGATACATTTCAGCAGATTCCTGTAATTGCATAAAATCACCCCTTGTTTAATATAGTATATCATAAAAAATCAGTCTTTTCAAGATGTGGAATTTATTATAGAAAAAATTATAAAAAAGGTATTGACAATTATTGCCTGTTGTGTTAGAATAGAACAAGTTAGCAGAGGCTAATTGACTTTTTGACATTAAGTTAGGAGTTTTGTATGAATTTAAAGGAAGTTCAGGAAGGAAAAGAATATATCATCAAAAAAATTGCGACTAATGACGAGGAAATGAACTCATTCTTGTTCTCTTTAGGTTGTTACAGCGGAGAACCTATTACGGTTATCTCTCAATTAAAGAGTGGTTGCGTGGTTTCTATTAAAGACGGAAGATATAGTATTGACAATCAGCTTGCAGAGGCTATTATTGTAGGATAAACAGGGATTTTAATTTTTTTGCAGTAAAGTTAGCCTAAGCTAACTGATTTTAAGGAGGAGAACTGAAAATGAGAATTGCGTTGGCAGGAAACCCAAACAGTGGTAAAACTACGATGTATAATGCGTTGACCGGCAGAAATGAAAAGGTCGGAAACTGGGCAGGTGTTACTGTAGAGAAGAAAGAGGCGGTTATAAAAAAGAGCTTTTACAGCAAAGAAGAGCTTGTGGCAGTTGACTTGCCTGGCGCGTATTCAATGTCGCCGTTTACATCTGAAGAAAGTATCACAAGTGATTATGTAAATAATGAAAAACCCGATGCTATTATTAACATTGTGGACTCAACAAATTTAAGCCGTAGTTTATTTTTCACAACGCAGTTGCTTGAATTAGGTGTGCCTGTTGTAGTTGCACTCAACAAAAATGACATCAACAAGAAAAAAGAAACTAAAATAGATATACAAAAGCTTTCTGAAAAATTAGGCTGTCCTGTTGTTGAGACAATTTCAACTTCCCAGAATGGCTTAAAGGAAGTTGTTGAAAAGGCAATTTCGCTTAAAGGACAAGGACAGAAAGCACCTTATGTTCAGGGTAATATTGATTTAACAAGTAAAAAAGCAGTTGAAGAAGCTGACAGAAAGCGTTTTGATTTCGTTAACAGCATTGTTGCATCAGTAGAAACCCGTAAAGTTTTTACCAATCAAAAGAATTTTCAGGATAAAATAGACAGTATTCTTACAAATAAGTGGCTTGGAATACCGATATTTGCGGTTGTAATGTGGGCGGTATTTTATGTATCGCAGGCTTGGCTCGGACCAATGCTTTCGGATTTACTGGTTGGGTGGATTGAAGCATTTGGCGGAGTCGTGGAAGGCTGGATGCAGGGCAGTTCCAACGAATTTTTAAAAGCGTTGGTTTCGAGTGCAATTATTGACGGCGTTGGTGCGGTTGTAAGCTTTTTGCCACTCGTTATGGTTATGTATTTCATGATTGCACTCTTAGAAGATTTAGGTTATATGGCTCGTGCAACTGTTGTTTTAGACCCTATTTTCAAAAAAGTAGGCTTGTCAGGTAAGTCAGTTATTCCGTTTGTTATTGGTACAGGATGTGCAATTCCTGGCGTTATGGCTTGCCGTACAATCCGCAACGAAAGAGAGCGAAGAGCAACCGCTATGCTCGCACCCTTTATGCCGTGCGGTGCCAAATTGCCCGTTATTTCGCTGTTTGTGGGAGTGTTCTTTAAAAACTCTGCATGGATTGGTACAGCTATGTACTTTGCAGGAATTATAATCATTCTGCTTTGCGCACTTTTGGTTAACAAAATAACAGGCTATAAAAACAAAAAATCTTTCTTTATTATTGAACTTCCCGAATACAAGGTTCCGTCGCTGTGGCGTGCAGTTAAGTCGATGTTAAGCCGTGGCTGGTCATACATAGTAAAAGCAGGTACAATTATCTTAGTATGTAATGTTGTTGTGACCTTAATGAGCTCATTTACACTTTCTTTAACACCCGCAGCAGAAAACGGCTCTGACTCAATCTTAGCTTCAATTTGCGGACCTATTGACTGGTTGCTCATTCCTGTTATTGGTTTTGCCTCTTGGAAGCTTGTTGCTTGTGCGATTACAGGCTTTATCGCAAAAGAAAATGTTGTAGGAACATTAGCTACGCTTTTTGGTCTTACTGCTGTTATCAACGGAGATTTGGAACTTGCAGGCGAGGGCATTGAGGTTGTAAAAGCAACAGGTCTTACTTCTGTTTCTGCTCTTGCATACATGATGTTTAATCTGTTCACACCGCCTTGCTTTGCAGCAATCGGTGCTATGAATGCAGAAATGAAGAGCGCAAAATGGCTGTGGGGTGGAATTTTACTTCAGCTTTCTGTAGGTTTTACAGTAGGATTTTTAGCATACCAGATTGGCACGCTTGTTACAACAGGAGCGTTTGGAGTAGGACTTGTGCAGGGTCTTATTGCGGTGCTTGTGCTGATTGTGATAGCAGTCTTGCTTTGCTTAAATTCCGAGCGAAAATTAAATACAAGCAAATAGGAGTGATTTTATGACAGACATAATTATTTCTATAATACTTATTATAATTGTAGGTTCTGCGGTGGGTTACATCATAAAGGCTAAAAAAAGCGGAAAGAAATGTATAGGCTGTCCCGACAGCGGAACTTGCGATAAATGTAATTGTAGAAAATAAATTAACCCGCTTATCCGTCGGATAAGCGGGTTTGACTTTGAAAAAGATTGGTGCACCCGAGGAGACTTGAACTCCTATACCCTTGCGGGCACATGGACCTGATGGTCCCGCCCACTCGGTGAAAAATCAAAAACCGCATAAAATCAGGGGTTTCAGGATGATAGGAGTCTTAAAAATCTCTAATTTTTTATTCAAATTTCATTCTATGGAATTGGTAGAATGAAATTGAAAATGAAATAGAATTAAAATCAAACCAAATCAGTCGTATCGAAATGATACGGCTTTTTTATTACAGAAACGGAGGAAATACAATGCCAAAATTAAATAGCAATTTTACAAACATACTAAATAAACTTATCACAGATAAAAACATTTCAGATAAGGAATATCGCATACTGTGTTATCTGCTTATGAGAGCTGGAAATCAAGATGTTTGCTATCCATCTCTTAATACAATATCCAAAGATATAGACATTAGTTTAAGCACGGTTAAAAGAGCAATTCCTGAACTTGTGGACAAAGGTTATCTTAAAAAGATAAATCGAAAAAGGAAAAATGGTTCTTCTACATCAAATCTCTATAAATTTACAGGTAAGGTTTACGGAACAGGCTAAAAATATAGTGGCTCACATTTGCCTGAGGTAGTGTCAGGATAGACTACAAATAATACTTAGATAATAATACAATAAGGGATATTGCAAAAGAATAATATAAGCAATGAAATACATCGATGATTTAATTGATTGGCACTTCTTGTAGAAATTCGCAAATTAATTATTTTTTATTCCAATATCCCTTCAATACAAACTCTCGCAATGTACCAAGGCTCGACAATGGAGGTTTGGAGTTAAAAAATAGCGGTAAGGTAATTACACACCCTCGGTCAGTTTAGTCGCTCGTACCAAGGTTGAACAAGGCTACTGAGGCATTAAAATCGATGTTATGTTCCTGATTAGAATAAATATATTTTTAATCCAATAACCCTATCGGTAAAAAAATCATATAGAATACGCCGCTGCTAAAATGATAAAACGATACATGAAAATCACTGCAATTAAACTGAAAATCAGCCAAAATAAATTGAAGCAGGAAAAAGCACAGGTGCATTTTGATGCCCCTGTGCCTCTAACACCGCACGGCAGAGCCGTTCGGGATGGTGCTATTGTAGACGATTTGGTGTCATATCGGGTGCTATATAAGGTGAAACACAGGATTAAAGCGATAAATATCGGGTGATTTGCAATGTGCAACACCAAAAAGGAGGATTTTGAATGAGTAAACAAAAAGAAAGTAAACATATAAGTATATGGATTCCCAACAGCTTATTGAAAGAGTGTGATATCAATCAAATTCGGTACGATGTGAAGACTCGTAGCGAATTTGTTGTGCAGGCACTTGAATTTTATAATTCGTATTTATTTAATAGACACATTTCAGAATATGTGAATGTTGAAATTCTAAATCGTATGGAAGCTATGTTAGATAGTCTTGAAAACAGAATTGGAAGACAAATGTTTAAGTTAATAGTTGAATCCGCAAAGACTTGCAGAATATTATTTGATGGGCTTGAACACGGAATTGAAGACTATGATGAGCTTCATACTGAATGTGTTAAAGAAGCGAAACGCATCAATGGAGCAATAACTTTTCCATCATCAAACAGAGATTTAAAGTAAAATATTTTGACAAAAGGAGCGAAAGAAAATGGCAAAAAAACATATAAGTTTTTGGATTGAAGATAAAGATTTAAAAGAGTGTGATGCAAACGTATTTGCGTCTGATTATGAAAGCAGAAGTGAATACATCGCTCAGGCTGTTAGGTTCTATAATCTGTACTTACATAACAAAAATAATGAAGAATATATTAATCAAACCATCAGAGATAATTTGTCCGGAATGATGAAAAAGTTTGAGAATCGTACTGCACGATTAATGTTCAAACAAGCTGTCGAAACTTCAAAAATATTTTGGCTGTTGGTTAAACAATTTAGAATCAATTATGAGAACGCTGACACTCTCCATAAAAGTTGCATCGAGGAGGTGAAAAAAATCAACGGTGCAATACAATATCCTTTCGTAAAAGAAGACAAGAACTACGATGATGATTGGCTGTTATAATTGAATAATTAAGTCTGGAGAGTCACTGCTATATGTCCATAAAAAATCTTATCAATTTTTCATATATCATTGACAAACTATCACTTTGGTGATATAATGTTAAATGTAAAGTTGGGAGTGATAGAATGAAAAAAATAATATGGCATGGCTCTCCGGAAATAATTGAAAAACCTGTATTCGGATTAGGTAAAGAAAATAATGACTATGGCTTGGGATTCTATTGCACAGAAACTTTGGAACTTGCAAAAGAGTGGGCTTGTCAGAAACCTGCCAAAGATGGTTATGCTAACTGCTATGAACTTAATATAGATGGACTTACTACACTTGATTTATCAGGTAATGAATATACAATACTAAACTGGCTTGCGGTTCTTGCCAATAACAGAAACTTCAGAGTATCAACTGCGGTGTCAAAACAAGGTAGAGATTATTTGTTAAATAACTTCCTGCCCGATATATCAAACTATGATATTATCACAGGCTATCGTGCAGATGACTCATACTTTTCATTCGCAAGAGCTTTCGTGAATAACCAGATATCAATCGAGCAATTGTCAGAAGCAATGAAACTCGGAAAACTTGGTGAGCAGATTGTACTAAAAAGCAAAAAAGCATTCGATGCAATCAAATTCCAAAAGTATGAAATTGCAGACAGTGCAGAATATTATATCAAGAGAAAAAAACGAAACGAAGAAGCCAATAAGCAGTTCAGACTTCAGCAAGAGGTTGATGATATCAACGGATTATTTATGCGTGATATAATCAGGGAAAGGATTGATAATAATGATTCACGCTTACGATGAAATGTATGTTGACAGTGCAATGAATAACTTAGGCGATGCCTTTGATTATGTCGCAAGCGACCTTAATATGGATAAGGATGAATTCTTAAAATTATTTATATCTACAGGAATTGCTGAAGAATTCGGCAACGGAAACCCGAAATATATAATGGGTATGTCAGGCCCTGAGCTTGTAGAAGAAGTATTAAAAGAAGCAGGCATAGAAAGACTTGTTCCACCAAGCAGCGAGAATATAAATAAGCATAGAGATTATTGGTGCGGATGGATACTTGCATTCTATCAGTGGTACTCCAAAAGACCTTTTAGTAACATTGCAAGACATATCAAGATGAGTGACATCGAAGTTATGTTCGACCTCTACCACGAAGCACCTGAAGAAAAGTTTGCAGATACAGTAGAGAAAATGATTAAAGAAAAAAACGAGCCTACAAGACTTCAGGTAATCAGAAAGAGCTGTGGAATAACCCAGAATGAACTTGCACAGCAATCAGGTGTTTCTCTTCGCTCTATACAAATGTATGAGCAGAGAAATAAGGATATAAATAAAGCTCAAATGGAAACCGTCAATAACCTTGCAAAAGTGCTCGGTTGTAAGATGGAAGATTTGATGGAGTACTAAATCAAAATTTAAAAATTAAAGAAGGTGAAGAAAAATGACACCCGAAACAAAAGCAAGAATACAAATAGATAGAAAACTTACAGAATCAGGCTATGTAGTTCAGGATTTTGCGGAATTTAATCCTGCGGCATCGCTTGGCGTTGTTGTGCGCGAATATCCTACAAGCAGCGGTCCCGTTGACTATCTTATTTTTGTAAATAAAATCCCTTGCGGTGTAATTGAAGCGAAGAAGACACAAGCTGCAGAAAGCTTAACATCTGTTGCAGAACAGTCTAAAAGATATATAGAAAGCGACTTAAAATTCATCAAATCAAAGACTCATATCCGCTTTGCTTATGAAGCAACAGATTTGATTACTCATTTTTGCGATTATGATGATGAGAAGGCTCGTTCAAGAGAGGTCTTTACTTTCCACCGCCCTGAAACTTTGCTTGAATGGATGAAGAGTGAAACTACTCTCCGAAATCGTTTGAAAGCATTTCCCGAATTGCCGGAAGAGGGCTTCAGAGATTGTCAGGTAAAGGCTATCCTTAACCTTGAAAAATCTTTCGGTGAAAATCGCCCTCGTGCTGTTGTTCAAATGGCAACAGGTGCAGGTAAAACATATACAGCCATTACAAATACATACAGACTTTTAAGTTGTGCAAAAGCAAAAAGAGTTTTGTTTTTGGTTGATACAAAGAACCTTGGCGAACAGGCTGAAGAAGAATTTAAGAAATATAAGCCTTATGATGATGCAAGACTCTTCCCTGAATTATATAATGTTTGCAGATTGAATAAATCATTTATTCCAGAAAGCACACATGTATGTATCAGCACCATACAGAGAATGTATTCCATTCTGCGTGGCGAAGAACTTGATGAGTCATTAGAGGATGAACATTTAACAGAAAAACAAATGAATGGCAAACCCAAAGAGGTTGCTTATAACGAAAAATATCCGATTGAATTCTTTGACTTTATTATCATTGATGAATGTCACCGTTCTATATACAACCTTTGGCAGCAGGTTCTTGACTATTTTGATGCTTTCTTAATCGGTCTTACTGCAACACCTGATAAGAGAACATTCGGTTTCTTTAATGAGAATGTTGTAAGTGAGTACACACATGAACAAGCCGTTATTGAAGGCGTTAATGTTGGTCGTGACGGTACATACTTAATCGAAACTGATATAACTACAAAAGGAGGAGTTATATTAAAACAGGTTGTCGAAAAACGTGATAGACTTTCGAGAAAGAAACGCTGGGAGCAGCTTGATGAAGATGTAAACTATGCGCCAAGCCGCCTTGACCGCGATGTTGTAAACCCATCGCAGATAAGAAATGTTATAAAAGCATTTAAGGAAAAGGCACAGACGGAAATGTTTCCCGAAAGAATTAACCCTACAACAAAGAAGTGGGAGCTTCCTAAAACACTTATATTTGCTAAAACCGATAGCCACGCAGACGATATCATAAAAATAGTCCGTGAGGAATTTGGCGAAGGTAATGAATTCTGCAAGAAAGTAACCTATGGCTCTGAGGAAGATCCTAAGAGTGTTCTTTCTGCATTTAGAAACGACTATTATCCCCGTATTGCAGTAACAGTTGATATGATTGCCACAGGTACTGATGTTAAACCTATCGAGTGCCTTGTGTTTATGCGTGATGTTCGTAGTGCCAATTACTTTGAACAAATGAAAGGCAGAGCTACAAGAACTCTTTCTAAGGATGGATTGCAAAGTGTTACTCCGTCTGCAACAACACAAAAACTTGGCTATGTGCTTGTGGATGCAGTAGGTGTTACAAAATCGCAGAAAACTACATCAAGACAGCTTGAAAGAAAACCATATGTATCATTGAAAGATTTGATGATGAGCGTTGCTCTCGGCAATCACGATGATGATACACTGACCTCACTTGCAAGCAGAGTGTTAAAGCTTGATAAAATATTTACACCAAAAGAAAAGGAACAGGTTGCAGAAATCTGCGGAAAAACATTAACGGAAATCTCTGCTAATATGCTCAATGCTTTTGATGAAGATAAAATAACTGAAATTGCAGTAGAAAAATTCAATTTACCTGAAGGAACAGAACCCACGAAAGAACAAAGGACAGAGGCACAGCAAATTTTAATTAATGTGGCAGTTGAGCCTATTTACGATCCGAAGCTCCGTGATTATCTTGATAAAACCAAGAAATCACACGATCAGATTATAGATAATATCAACATTGATACTGTTACCTTTGCCGGATGGGATTCTGCACAGGACGGAAAGGCAGATAGCACCATAATCACCTTCCGTCAGTTCATTGAAGATAATAAGGATGAAATTACGGCACTTTCCATTATTTATAATCAAAGCTATAAAATGAGACCGCTTACATTCCAGATGATTGATGAGCTTTATGAGGCAATACAAAAACCGCCTTACAGACTGTCTGTGTCAAAACTTTGGTATGCTTATGAGGTTAAGGATAAAGATAAGGTAAAAGTAAAGCGTGTTGAGGACAAGCTTGCAGATATTGTTTCTCTCATTCGTTATGAGCTTGGTCAGATTGATAACCTTAACATCTTCTCAGCAGAAGTAAACTTGAAATTCCAGACTTGGGTATTTAATAAAAACTCCGGTCACGGTCAGTTTACAGAGGAACAGATGGAATGGCTTCGTATGATTCGTGACCACATTGCAGTTTCTGCACATATTGAAGCTGAAGATTTAGACCTTACTCCCTTTGATAAAAAAGGTGGATTGGGCAAATTCTATCAGCTTTTCGGAGATGAATACGAACAGATTTTAGAAGAAATGAATTATGCATTGGTGGCGTAAAGGAGCGATATATGAATTTTAATGAATTGATGTGTCTATATAAACTTATGTCAGTCGCTTTTAATAATAAAATGAAAGAGACACTAACTCAATATGAGATTGATATCGCTTCAGAAGCGTTAAAAAAACTTGCAGATGATGCTCAAAATTGGACACGAGAAGATAAAGAAAAATATAAGTTGCTAGTTGATTTAGTAAAAGAAGCATCAAAAAAAGAACTACGAGGAGAATGAAAAATGGGACTTTATGATGGAATAAAAGATGTTGCAAAAGTAGTACAGCAAGCTGACAATATTGAATTATATCAAAAACTACTAGATTTAAGTTCACAAGCACTGGATATGCAAAATGAAATATCAAGACTAACAATGGAGAATGCGGAATTAAAGAAGATAAAAGATATTGAATCTAAGATAATTAGGCATCAAGAACCGTACTTAACACTAACAGATGATACAAATTTGATGTATTGCACAAATTGCTGGGATAGTTCTCAAAAATTAGTGCAGTTGCATTGTGATCAAGAACAAGGAACCTATAATTGCCCGTGTTGTAAAGACAAAGGTGTGTATGATGTTAAAGCAAAAAAAGATTATTTTCAAAAAAGTCTAAATGCTTTAAGTGGTCTGAATAGACCAGGAAGATTTTAATAATGTTGATTACAAATGAGGAAATAAAATGTCAAAAAGCTTTGGTAAATGCGCATTATGCAGAAAAGAATGTGAGTTAAGTTTTGAGCACATTCCTCCGAGGGCGGCATTTAATGCTTCCCCAGCAAAACCTGTTACAGGGGATAAAATGATGAATGATGACCGTATGCCGTGGGATACTTCGGGATTGCGCTATACTAATCAGCAGCAAGGAATGGGAAAATTTTCGTTATGCAAGGACTGCAATAACAACACAGGTTCATGGTATGGGAATGACTATATTAAAATTTCTCAAATCATGCACGCAGCCTTTTGTGAAACTATTCCTGAAAATATTAACGCTATAGAAATAAAGGAAATATATCCGTTACGGTTTATAAAACAAATTATTTCTATGTTTTGCTCGATAAATAATATTGAGGATGAGAGAATTCAATCATTAAGAGATTTTGTATTGGATAAAACTGCAAAAGGACTGGATAAAACAAAATATAGACTTAATATGTATTTCACAAAAAGTAATTTGGTAAAGTATGCACCATTGTCAGTAGTTATAAAACTAGATGATAATAAGGTGCAATCAATGGCGGTTAGTGAAATTACAGCATATCCATTAGGATTTATTCTTATTTTTGATCCAATAAAGGATAGAGAATATGATGGTGTTGATATTACATTTTTTTCGGATTGTGATTACGACGAACTTGCAAACATTGAGATTCCGCTCTGTATTAAAGAAATGAATGATATATTCCCAATGCATTACCGTTCAAAGGAAGAAATAAAGCAATGCGTAGAAGAAAATAAGAAATGGAGTAAAGAAAATGATGGCGGACAGTAAGTGGAACATACTTCCATTAGAAGAAATAGCCGAAATCTGTGATGTGTTAAGAAACCCAATAAACGCAAAGGAACGGCAAAAGAGAATAGCAGGAAAAAATCCATTAGAACTATATCCTTATTTTGGTGCAACTGGTCAGGTTGGTTATATAGATGATTATATTACGGATGGAGAATATGTTCTTTTAGGTGAAGATGGTGCACCATTCCTAAACCCATTTGCACAGAAGTCATACATTATAAGCGGGAAAACATGGGTTAATAATCATGCACATGTTTTGAAATCAAAATCGAACAACAGATTTTTGTGTTATTATCTAAATTATTTTAATTATAATGGCTATGTATCGGGTACAACACGATTGAAATTAACGCAAAATGCTCTGAAACAAATTCCAGTCCCCAATCCATCTATAGAGGAGCAGCAACGCATTGTAGCTAAGATTGAAGAATTATTTTCAAAACTTGATAAAGGTGTTGAAGAACTAAATAAAACCAAAGAACAACTCAAAATCTATCGTCAGGCGGTGTTGAAAGAGGCATTTGAAGGAAAGTGGAGTTATGATAACAGGCAGGGTGTAAACATAGAAACTGTCGATAAAACCCTTGTTGTCGAACTTCCAACGCTTCCGAATGAATGGGAATATGTTTATTTAAGTAAGCTTGGAGAATTAAGTAGAGGCAAATCAAAGCATAGACCTCGAAATGATAAAAAACTGTTTGAGGATGGAAAATATCCATTTGTACAAACTGGAGATGTAAAAGCGGCAAAGAAATACTTGACATCTTTTTCCACTATGTACGGAGATTTTGGTTTAGCTCAAAGTAAATTATGGAAAAAAGGAACACTTTGTATTACAATTGCTGCAAACATAGCAGAAACATGTATTTTGGGTATAGATGCTTGTTTCCCTGATAGTGTAGTGGGATTTGATCCACAAGAAGATATTGTTGACAGAGATTATGTTAGATATTTTATTGAAGCCTCAAAAATAAGATTATCAGCATTTGCTCCAGCTACTGCTCAAAAAAATATCAATTTAACTACATTGGAAAATCTTATTATTCCTTACTGTCATATAGACGAGCAAAAATATATCGTAACAGAAATTGAATCTCGATTATCTGTTTGTGATAAAATTGAGCAAACAGTTAATGAATCATTGCAAAAAGCAGAAAGTTTAAGACAAAGTATATTAAAACAAGCCTTTGAGGGAAAGCTGGTGTGATTATGGAACAATTAAAACAAATGATAGAGTTTTTAGATATACATGCAGGATCTCTAACTTTTATAGTAACTTTTGTGTATGTTATTGCCACGATATTTATTTGCATAGCAAATATTAGGTCTGCCAAGGCAACGAGAGAACAAGTAGCAGAGCAAAAAAGACAGTTTGATGAAAGTAACAGAGCCTATGTAACAGTGCATTTTGAAGTTACTCCATCAAAACTATATACACTGTGTGTATGTAATCACGGGAACAAGGTGGCTAAAAATGTTCATTTGGAAATAAGTGATGAATTTATTGAAGAGTTAGAGAATGATAAAGTAAAGCACTTATTGAAAAATACAAAAGAATCAAAAATAGATATCGGGATAGGACAGAAATGGTATTTATGGATAGGTGTTTTAGGTGATAGAGCAACAATGCAAAAAAGCGTGGCATTTAATCTTACATATAGTGATGACAACACCACATACAACGAAGCCTACAATATTAACCTAAGTGCGTTTAACTGGCAACTTCTATGTTCGCCTGA